>JAIOQK010000150.1 GCA_021413425.1 Mycobacterium sp. | reverse complement strand
CGGCGGTCGTGGACACCGGACTCGATGCCGGACTGCTGGAAGCCACCCTCGGCGTGGCAGACGTGGTGGTGACCGGGGCGGAACTGGTGGCCTGTGCCGGTGACGGCGAGGACGATGCGGCCGACGACGCGGCCGGTGCCGAGGTGGTCACCGGTGCCGCACTGGTGGGCGTGGTCGTCGAAGCAGCCGACGAGGTGGCCGCCTGGGTGGCCGAGGACACCGGCGACTGGCTGCTGGTCGGCACCCCGCTGGTAGCGGTTGTGCTGTTGGGGGACGCACTGGTTGCGGTCTGCTCGGCGGACGTGGACGCCGGGGTGGACGTCGCGGCCGAGGTCGAGTCACTCGGGGACGGCGCAGTCGGCACGCTCGTCGGCGGCGCCGGCGCCGGAACCAGTTCGGCGGCAGTCTCCGGGACCGTGTAGATGATGCCGGGGGGTGCGGTAGCCGCGGGATCGCGCTCGACCACCTTCGCCGACAGGTCGTTGAACTCGTCGAACAGATCCTGCTTCTGCTGCTCGTCGCCGATCGAGGCCACCTGGGTGCTGACCGCGACCAGCTTCTCCTGGGCCTGCTGCCAATCGCCCTGGGCGATCAACTCCTGCACCCGGTTGAGTTCGGAGCGGGCGGCCAGTGCCACCGCATCGTCGCGCACCTCCTTGGGTGCGCCGAAAAGCATGCTGCGCAGTCCGTACAGGGCATCCCCGGGGCCGGCCCCGGCCACCACCGCGCCGAAACCGCCGATGCACAGCACCGCGGCCGCCGCGGCACCCACCATGCTCAGACCGCGCCGGTTGCGCATGGGGGTCACCGAGGCGACCTGCTTCTCGGTGCGCTTGTCGCGCCGCAGGCCGCCCGGCTTCTCGGCCAGGCCGGCGTCGAGCGCGGCGATGGCCTGCGGTTCGGAGATCAGCCCGGTGGCCGGGGGCCAGCGCATCTCGTCGCGCCAGCCGCCGAGCAGTGCGGCCAGGGCCGCGTCGGCCGGATCATCCGACGCGACGGGGCTGCCACCGGCGAGCGCGTCGACGAAGCTGTCGCTGCGGCGGATGTCGTCGAGCGACGGTTCGTTGTCTCCTGAGTAATTGTCTCCAGTGCGTCCGAAGTCAGGCATATTCGTGCCCCGCTCCGGCGATCTCGGACTTCAGCCGCGCCAGGGCGCGGTGCTGGGCCACCCGGACCGCTCCGGGGGTGCTGCCGACGGCTTCGGCTGTTTCCTCCGCCGACATCCCGACCACGATCCGCAGGGTGAGGATCTCGCGCTGCTTCTCCGGCAGCACGGCGAGGAGCTTCTGCATCCGGGCGGCGGAATCGGAGTTCAGCGCCATCTGCTCGGGGCCGGCGTCAAGGGAGAGCCGCTCCGGCACCACCTCGGTGGGCTCGGACCGGTTACGGCCGGCGGCGCGGTGAGCGTCGGCGACCTTGTGGGACGCAATGCCGTACACGAAGGCCAGGAAGGGGCGACCCTGATCCTGATAGCGCGGCAGCGCCTGGATGGCGGCCAAGCAAACCTCCTGAGCGACGTCGTCGGCGGAGAGTCCGACCCGTTCCGAGGACCCGATTCGGGCCCGTATGTAACGGATCACGATGGGCCGGATGATCTCCACCACTTCACGGAGGGCATCCCGGCTGCCAGCCACTGCCTCAGCAACGACCGCGTCGAGACGCTCTCCTGGAATGGTCATCGACGACGGCATCTCCAACGTTACGCAGGCGGGTCTGTGGGGCTACTGGCTCAGACACAGACAATACGGGCGCAACTGCGCATCACCGGTTAGCCGCTGCGCAGGCAGCCGCCGTGCCGCGCGACGAAGGTTGCGCTTCGATCACGGATTTCGGCCACCTCGGCCGGGCTGTGCTGCGCACTGCCGATACCGGCCAACAGGCAGGCAACAGCCCAGCGCAACGGCACCAGGCCGGCCCCCTCGCTGTCGGCCAGGGCGGTGTCGGCCACCCGCCGCGACGCCAGCAGGTCACCCGCGCTACATAGGGCGGCGGCCAGCACGACGTCGCTCTTCACCTGATGGCGGCGCAGATCCGGTGCAGCCTTCGCGGCCAACTCGACCCCGAACTGGGCGAACCCGCGCGCCGCGACGCCGTCGCCGGCGGCCATCGCCAGTTCGGCCCGAACCCACGCCAGCCGGATCGCCAGCCGCGGCGGCGGGTCGTCGGTGCGGGCGTGCGCCTCCTCGGCGCGCTCCAGCAGTGCTGCGGCGGCGGCCAGGCGGCCCACACCGAGCGCGTCGGCGGCCAGGCCGACAAGGGCGTCGACGACCGCCTCGGCGTTTTGCCCTGCCCGGGCCAGCGCGGTGCCGTCCCATCCTCGAGCCTGTAGGTGGCTGCCCTGCTGTCGTAGAAAGGACCCCTGGGTGCTCAACGCCAGCGATGCCAGCCCGCCGGCAGGCCGTCGGCGAACCAGTTCGGCGAGATCGGCCCGGGCGATGGCGTAGCGGCCCTGGCCGCCGGCGGCGACGGCGCGCAACCACAGCTCGGCGCCGGTTACTGCGGCCGGCAGCGGCCAGAGACCGGGGTTCGGGCCGAATGCCGCGGCGGCGAGAGGGGTCGGAGTCATCGTCAGCGCCACGCTATCGCGCCGGCAGAGGTGCGGATTAAGAGTTTGTGGTCGCCACGTTACGGCTGTGTCAACGGGCGGCGCCGGAAATCAGGTTGGGGCGGCCAGGTCGATGCCCCT
The DNA here is from genome assembly GCA_021413425.1 of Mycobacterium sp. Classification (GTDB taxonomy): domain Bacteria; phylum Actinomycetota; class Actinomycetes; order Mycobacteriales; family Mycobacteriaceae; genus Mycobacterium. The sequence goes on along the minus strand of JAIOQK010000150.1, from coordinate 9,810 downwards.
GCTGGGCAAACCGCCCAACGAGGGCGATTAATGATGAACACGACGTAAATTCACTCGCTGCGGCTATGCGATTGCGCACATCCGAGTCGCTTGACGGGCTTTCGCGCCCCCTCCTAGCGTGAGCCTCACGAGTGGTCAGCGCCGACGGAACTCGATGCGATGCCCGAGACGGCATTCACAACTCAGATGTGCGAGACCCGCACTAAGAGAGGGAGTTTCACGATGCTACAGCCGCACCAGCTTCCCGGACCGAATACCGATTTGTGGGATTGGCAGATGCACGGCCTGTGCCGGGGGGCCGATTCGTCCGTGTTCTTCCACCCCGACGGCGAGCGCGGCCGGGCGCGGGCCCAGCGGGAGATGCGCGCCAAGCAGATGTGCAAACAGTGCCCGGTGATCACCCAGTGCCGAAGCCACGCACTGCGCGTCGGTGAGCCCTACGGCATCTGGGGCGGGTTGAGCGAGTCCGACCGCGAGATACTGGTCAAGCGCGGCGTCGGCCGTCGCTCGGCCTGATCGCTCACTCGGAGACCGGCTGGGGGTCCTCGGCGACCTCGGCGGTACCGTCGACGTCAGTCTCCTCGGCAGGACTGTCGGCATCCGCCTCCTCGGCTGACGTCCAGTCCGGCACAGGCGGGGCCGGGAAGCCGGATTGCAGCAGTGCGTAGCCGGCGGCGAAGATGGCCGCGAAGACCACCACCACCGAGAACGAGAATCCCCCGGCCCACACCGACAGCAGCAGCGTCAGCAGGCAGGCGACGAGCCAACGGGTATGTCGGGGGGTCCACCGCATGAGAAATCCGTGCCGACATCAGTTCTGCGGCGCGGACCGCATCGACGTGAGGTAGTAGGTCTCCTGCCCGGTCGGGTAGCCGCCGCCGTCGGTGGCGATATGAACGTGGTCGAAGTGGTTGGCGGTTTCGTTGCCGTAATCCGCGGTCCAACTCGGCGCACCGATGCCGGGGTAGAAGCCCTGCCTCCAAATCACGTGCAGCACGCCCCAGCGTTCGGCGTTGGCGAGCGCGTAGCCGGCGATCTGGTTGCCGAGTTCGATTCCCTCAGGGGTGTTGTGGTTCGGGATCATCACGTCGATGGCCAACCCGTTGGGATGCCACGGCAGCGGATCCTGCCGGAACCCGCCGATGGTGGTGATGTCGAGGAACATCATGCTGATCGCACGCGCCGCCCAGATGGTGTGGACCTGCAGGCCCTCCTCGGGCGCACGGCCCGGCGACAGCGTGAGGTCGTAGTCCGCCGCGGCCATCGGCGCGCTGGCCACCAGCAGTTCCGCGGCCGGAGACGCGGCGGCACTCGGGGGGCCGGCCACCGCGGGTGCCTCGGCCGCCGGGGCCGCTACCGGCGCGACCGCGGTGTCTTTGCTTTGGGCATGGAACATCGCGACGGAGACGGCGATCGAGGCGGCCGCGGCCAGCCAGCGGCCCCGGCCGCCCGCAAACAGTCCCCTCACGGCGCTTACCTTAGCGACCGGCCGTGGGTCACACCGCGGGTTGGGCCGGGTTCAGTGGCTGTGGCCGTGGTGGCCGTGCCCGTCGTCGTCCTGATCGGCCGGCTTCTCGACGATCGCGGTCTCGGTGGTGAGGATCATCCGGGCCACCGAGGCGGCATTGAGCACCGCGGAGCGGGTGACCTTGACCGGGTCGACGATGCCATCGGCGAGCAGGTCGCCGTAGGTCAGCGTCGCGGCGTTGAAGCCGTGGTTGGCCGGCAACTGGCTGACCTTATTGACCACCACCGCACCGTCGAGTCCGGCGTTGGTGGCAATCCAGAACAGCGGCGCTGACAGCGCCTCGGCGAACACGTCCACACCGAGGGCCGCATCGCCGGAGAGCTTCTCGCGCAGTGCCTTGAGCACCGCGCCGGCCTGGACCAGCGCGCTACCGCCACCGGCGACGATGCCCTCCTCGACCGCGGCCTTGGCCGCCGACACCGCATCCTCGACGCGGTGCTTGCGCTCCTTGAGCGCGGTCTCGGTGGCCGCGCCGACCTTGATCACCGCGACGCCGCCGGCCAGCTTGGCCAGGCGCTCCTGCAACTTCTCGCGGTCCCTGTCGGACTCGCACGACTCGATCTCGGCCTTGAGTTGCCTGACCCGGTCGGCGATCGCCTGCGGGGTGCCGCCGCCGTCGACGATGACGGTGGAGTCCTTGCCGACCACAACCCGGCGCGCCGAGCCCAGGACATCGAGACCGGCTTCCCGCAACAGCAGGCCGACGTCGGGGTTGACCACCTGGGCGCCGGTGACGATCGCCAGGTCCTCGAGGAAGGCCTTGCGCCGGTCGCCGAAGAACGGGGCCTTGACCGCGACTGTGCGCAGCGTCTTGCGGATCGCGTTGACCACCAGGGTGGACAGCGGTTCACCTTCGACGTCCTCGGCGACGATCAGCAGTGGCTTGCCCGCCCCGGCCACCTTCTCCAGCAGCGGAAGCAGGTCCGGCAGCGAACTGATCTTCTCCCGGTGCAGCAGCACCAGGGCGTCCTCGAGGATGGCCTCCTGGGAGTCGAAATCGGTGATGAAGTACGCCGAGATGAAGCCCTTGTCGAACCCGATGCCCTCGGTGACCTCCAGTTCGGTGTTCATCGTGGAGGACTCCTCGATGCTGACCACACCGTCGGTGCCGACCTTGGTCATCGCCTCGCCGACCATCTCGCCGACCTCCTCGTCACGCGAGGACACCGTGGCCACCTGGGCGATGGCGTTCTTGCCGGAGACCGGGGTCGCGGCGGCCAGCAGCGCCTCGGAGACCGCGTCGGCGGCCTGAGAGATTCCCGAGCCCAGCGCGATCGGATTGGCGCCGGCGGCGACATTGCGCAGACCGTTCTTGATCAACGCCTGCGCCAGCACGGTCGCGGTGGTGGTGCCGTCACCGGCGACGTCGTTGGTCTTGGTGGCCACCGACTTGACCAGCTGCGCGCCGAGGTTCTCGAAGGGATCCTCGAGGTCGATCTCGCGGGCGATCGTCACGCCGTCATTGGTGACCGTCGGACCGCCGAAGGCCTTGGCCAACACCACATGCCGGCCACGCGGGCCGAGGGTGACGCGCACCGCATTGGCGAGCTTGTCGACACCGGCCTCCAGGGCGCGGCGTGCGGTCTCGTTGTATTCGATCTGCTTGCTCATGGGTGTGTCTGAATCCTTTTGGGGGTAATTCGAAAGATGGTCGTACGAAACAACAGGGTCACCTCAACGCGGTCCGCCCCGGTGGCTTCCCGACAAACGAACGGGCGGTCACCGGGGCGGCACACGACTGCTACTACTTGCTGACGACCGCCAGCACGTCACGGGCCGAGAGGATCAGGTACTCCTCGCCGTTGTACTTGATCTCGGTGCCGCCGTACTTGCTGTAGATGACGGTGTCACCCTCGGCGACGTCCAGCGGGATCCGCTTTTCGCCATCCTCGTCCCACCGGCCGGGGCCGACGGCGACGACGGTGCCCTCTTGGGGCTTCTCCTTGGCGGTGTCCGGGATGACCAGACCCGATGCCGTGGTCGTCTCGGCCTCATTGGCCTGGACGAGGATCTTGTCCTCGAGTGGCTTGATCTTCACGCTCGCCACGATGGAGCCTCCACTGTCATAAATGTGGGTCCGGGGAAGTCCCAGGACCGGTCGGATAAACCAGGTGTTCGGCATTCGTCCGTGCCCTCGCGCCGTCGTCGCGGGTGCCGACACAGGGGTTGTCCGCCTGCCAACTAGCACTCTATACCGGCGAGTGCTAGCACTCAAGGCAGGGGGTGTGCGGGTTCGCTGACGGCGAAGTCACCGGGTAGTCCGCGGGCGTTACCGGTCGAAAGCCCCCGGATCGATCAGCAGGTGGTCGGATACATCGCCCGTCATCTCCACGTCGGCGATGCGTTCGGTGAAGTACCAGCCGGAGGTGTCCCGCGCGGAGTCGTCCCGCGCAGAGGTGTCACCGCCCGGTTCCCGGGCGAACCGGTCAAAGTAGCGGCCGACGACGATGGGCTGCAGCGCCACCCGGTCGGTGGCCTGCACCACGCAGAAGGTGGACCGGGCCGCGGCGGTGTCGCCGTCGATCTCGACGATCAGGTTGAGCACGAGATGACGGGTCTTCGGTGTGCCGTCCGGGAACCGCTTGGTGGTGATCCCGAAGATCTTCGCGATGGCGTCCGCGCCGCTGACCGTCGGTGTCTTCGGCCCGCCGAAGGCGGCCCGGCCCAGTAGTTCGCCGAGGCCGTCGTAGTCGCCGGCGTCGATCAGTTCGGCGTACCGGTAGATCAACTCAGCGATCTCGGCTCTGTCTTTCGTCGGACCTGCCTCGCTCATGCCACCTGCCCCACCATCACCGGCAGCCCGGGATCACTGGTGACGTCCAGCGCCGAGGGCGGCGCCCCGGCGGCCAGCAGATGGGCGGCGAAGGAGGCGATCATCGCACCATTATCGGTGCACAGCCGCGGTCGCGGGACGCGTAGGACCAATCCCGCTGCCGCACAACGCTCCTCGGCGAGCTGCCGCAGCCGCGAATTCGCCGCCACTCCCCCGGCGATCAGCAGTGTCCGCACGCCCAGGTCGGTGGCGGCGCGCACCGCCTTGGCGGTCAACACATCGGCCACCGCCTCCTGGAAGCCGGCGGCGACGTCGGCGACGGGTGCCTCCGGGTGGGCTTCGACGTAGCGGGCCACCGCGGTCTTGAGTCCGGAGAAGCTGAACGCGTACTTCTCGTCGCGGGGTCCGGTCATCCCGCGCGGGAAGGCGATCGCCGTGGGATCTCCGGCGCGGGCGAGGTCGTCGAGTGCTTTTCCGCCCGGGTATCCCAGACCCAGCAGGCGGGCAACCTTGTCGTAGGCCTCCCCGGCGGCGTCGTCGACGGTGCTGCCCAATTCCTCGATCGGCCGGGCCAGTGAGCGCACGTGCAGCAGGTGGGTGTGGCCGCCGGAGACCAGCAGGCCTACGCACTCCGGCAGGGGGCCGTGGTCGTAGACGTCGGCCGCCAGGTGCCCGCCGAGATGATTGACGGCATAAAACGGCACCCGCCACGCCGCGGCGTAGGCCTTGGCGGCGGCGACACCGACCATCAGTGCACCGGCCAGTCCCGGGCCGATGGTGACGGCCACCACGTCGGGACGCTCGACACCTGCTGCGGCCAGGGCGCGCCGCATCGTCGGCCCGAGCGCCTCCAGGTGGGCGCGGGAGGCGATCTCGGGAACCACCCCACCGAAGCGGGCGTGCTCGTCGACACTGGAGGCCACCTCGTCGGCCAGCAGCGTCACGGTGCCGTCGTCGTCGAGGCGGGCGATGCCGACTCCGGTTTCGTCGCAGGAGGATTCGATGGCCAGCACAGTCCGCGGCGATGTCGTCACGGGGGATCCCTCCGCATGGTGAAGGCGTCGGCGCCGCTGGCGTGGTAGTAGCGCTTGCGCACCCCGACGGTGACGAATCCGAGGCCTGCGTAGAGACCGATGGCCGCTGAGTTGTCGGTACGCACCTCGAGGAACACCACCGCATCGGGGCCGGCGAAGTCCAGCAGATCGGTCATCATCGCCCGACCGATACCGCGGCCCTGGAAGGCGGGGTCCACCCCGATGGTGTGGATCTCGTACTCGAACGGCGGCGTGCGGCCCAACCGGGAGATCCCGGCGTAGCCGACGAGCACCTCGTCCACCCGCGCCGCGACATAGCGGTTGTGCCGGGCGGCGAGTTCGCGCACGAACGCCGGCGCCGGCCACGGGTCATCGCGGGCGAACAGGGTCTGCTCCAGTTCGGCACACCGTCCGGCGTCCCGGGGGCTCAGCCGGTCGTAGACGACGGTCACCGGAGTGCTCACCGGACACCGCGCTCGGCGAGGGTCTTCGCGTCGGGCCGGCGCAGATACAGCGGTACCGGCGGCTGCGGTTCGCAGCCCCAGTCGCTCACCGCGGCGACCAGTCCGCCGGGCGTGGGGTGGGCGAATTCGATGCGGTGCGCAGCGTCGTGGGCCACGAGGTCGGCGGGGTCGTTGACCGCCGGGCCGTCCACCCGCACCCCGTCGCGGTATCGCGCCCAGTACACTTCCCGGCGGCGGGCGTCGGTGACCACAACGACCTCGCCGGTGGTGCCGACGGCGATGGCGTCCAGGGAGCACACCCCGTGCACCGGGATGCCCAGGGCGTGGCCGTAGGCCGCGGCGGTGGCCATGCCGACCCGCAATCCGGTGAACGGCCCCGGACCGCAGCCGATGACGACAGCGTCGAGATCATCCATCGTCAGCCCCGAATCACCCAGCGCCGCAACGGTATTGGGGGTGAGAAGCTCGGCGTGGGCGCGGGAGTCGACGGCGATTCGCTCGCCCAGTACCTGGATCGCCCCGTCGTCGCGGCGCAGCACCCCGGTGACCACGGCGGGTGTGGAGGTGTCGATGGCCAGAACAATCACGGCCGGCTCCACTGCCAGGTGACGGTGCGGGCGTCGCCGTCGGGATGGCGGCCGAGGGTGATGTCGAGGTGGCGCTGTGACAGCCGTTCGGCCAGGCCTTCGCCCCACTCCACCACCGCGACGGAGTCGGACAGTTCGGTATCGAGATCGAGTGAGTCCAACTCGGCCAGCAGATCGGATTCGGGGTTGTCGAGCAGCCGGTAGACGTCGACGTGGACCATCGCCGGTCCGCCGGGACGACGTGGCCGGTGTACCCGGGCGAGAACGAAGGTGGGCGAGGTGATCGGCCCCTCGACGTCCATACCCAGCGCGATTCCCTTGGCCAGAACCGTCTTTCCCGCTCCCAGCGGCCCGGACAGCACCACGACGTCCCCGGCCCGCAGGTCCTTGCCGAGCCGTTCCCCCAGGGCGATGGTGTCCTCGACGGTCGGCAGCGTCGCGGTGTCAGCCACGTCCCAGACCTCTTACCCGCCGGGCCAATGCGACCAGCGGCGAGGGGGTGGCCCGTTCCACCAGTCGCACCAGTGCGTTGTTGATGACGTCGGGCGCTTCCATCTGAACCAGGTGTCCGGCCTCGGGCACGACCACCAGTTCGCAGTCCGGCAGGGCGGCGGCCATCTCCTCGGAATGCTTGAGCGGAGTCAGCAGATCGTCGCCGCCGCAGGCGATCAGGGTCGGCACCCGGGCCAGCACCGGCAGTGCGGCGCTTTCGTCGTGCACCTCCAGGGCGTGCAGGAACTCCACCAGGGTGGCGATGGCGGTGTCGTGGATCATCGCCTCGGCGAAAGCCACCACCGCGGGGCTGACATCGTCGCTGCCGAAGGCGGCGGACTTCAGGATCGGCCGCAGCACCGACCGGGTGGCGCCCCGGGTGCGCAGCACCACCCCGGGCACGTATCGGGCGGCGAAGCGGACGGCCTCCAGTGCGGGGTTCTGCAGGATCTCACCGAGCGGGGAGCGCGGCAGACCCTCGGCGGCCGAGGAGATCAGGCCGACTCCGACGATGTGCCGGCCGGTGTGCGGGCCAGTCTTAGAGCCGTAGCGCTGCGGGAACTGCCGGGCATGCGAGAGCACCGTCATACCACCCATGGAGTGCCCGACGAGCACGACCGGGCCGCGCGGAACCATCACCTGCAGAACGGTTTCCAGGTCCGCGCCGAGTTGTTCGACGGTGTAGGTCTCGATCGGTGCGGCGGCGGACTGTCCGTGGCCGCGCTGATCGTAGAAGACCATCCGGACCTGCTCGCCCCAGCGCTGCGCCAGGGCCTCCCGCTGAAAGTGGAACGAGCCCATGCGCAAGCAGAAACCATGGGCGAACACCACCGTCAGCGGAGCGGTGACCGGCCCGACCTCGCGCACCACCAGGGGGACGCCGTCCGACGTGGTGACCAGGCAGCCCCGATCGGCGTCGAGCAGGGCGAAGTCCTCGCCCTCGTAGACGTCGCGGATCTTGCGCTTGCGCAGAGCCTTGGCCGCTGACACGCCCGCGGCGGTACCGACCGCACTCAGCCCGGCCGCCCCGGCCAGCAGTCCGGCGTTGCGAACCTTCCGCGACGGCGATCCGGCGTCATCGGCCACCGGCGCCGCCTCCGGAGTAGCTGCGGACGACGCGGCCGCGCGGGCTGGTGACCACCTCGTAGTTGATGGTGCCGAGCAACTCAGCCCAGTCCTGCGCGGTGGGTTCCCCGGCGTCGCCGGGTCCGAAGAGGATGGCCTCGTCACCCTCGCCGACATCGGTCGCGCCGGGACCGAGGTCGATGACGAACTGGTCCATGCAGATGCGGCCGACGTTGCGGCGAAGGCGTCCGTTGATCAGCACCTCGATGCGGCCGCTGAGCGCCCGGAACACCCCGTCGGCGTAGCCGATCGGCAGCAGCGCCACCGTGGTGTCGCGTTCGGCGATCCAGGCGTGACCGTAGGACACCCCCTCGCCGGGCTTGAGCGACCTGACCAGTGCCACAGGGCATTTCAGTGTCATCACCGGGCGCAGGCCCATATCGCCCTGTTCGGGGATGGGACTCAGGCCGTACACGGCGATACCGGGTCGCACCATGTCGAACGCGAGGTCGGGACGGGTCATCGCCGACGGCGAGTTGGACAGGTGCGCGACCTCGAAGTCCACACCACGGTGGCGGGCTTGAGTGATCATCGCGGCGAACCGTTGGCCCTGAAGGTCATTGAGCGGGTTGTGCGGTTCGTCGCCGCTGGCCAGATGCGACATCAGGCCGCGGATGCGCACGGCGTCCGCGGCGGCTGCGCGACCGAGCGCATCGAGCACCTCCGGGTACTCCCCAACGCTCACGCCGTTGCGGCTCAGCCCGGTGTCGACCTCGACGGTGACCTCCGCGGTGCACCCGGTGCGTTCGGCGGCGGCCAGCACCTCGCAGAGTTGGCGCATCGAGGAGATGCCGATCTGCACTCCCGCTCTCAACGCCGACTCGAAATCGGTACCGGGGGCGTGCAACCAGGCCAGCACCGGGGCGGTGATGCCGTCGGCGCGCAGGGCCAAGGCCTCGTCGATGGTCGCGACGCCCAGTTCGGCGGCCCCGGCCGCCAGTGCCGCCCGAGCGATCTGGCTGGCGCCATGGCCGTAGCCGTCGGCTTTGACCACGGCCATCACCGAGGCGGGGCCGGCGTGCTCCCTGAGCACCCGGACGTTGTGGGCGACCGCGTCGAGGTCGACGATCGCCTCCCCGTTCACGCCGCTATTCACGCCGTCGGAGCCACTGCCCGCCAACGGTGTGGTCTGCATGGTCGCGATTCTCCCAGATGCGGCGTCGGCCCCCGATGATGGCGACGGTCAGTGCGCGAAGTGCTCCTGGGTGAAGTGGCCCTCGGGTTTGATGGCGTCGAGGTGGGTCAACACCGCGTGCAGGTCCTCCCACAGCGAGCGGGCCAGGTCGGCGGAGAATCCCTCCCGCACCACCACCCGCAGCACGGTGACGTCTTCGGCGTCCGGAGGCATGGTGTAGGCGGGAACCTGCCAGCCGTAGGAGCGCAGCTGGGCCGAGACATCGAACTCGGTATATCCACGCGGCGCGCCGCCGTTGGACGCGTCTCCGGAGAGCTTGAACGCGATCACCGGGATCTGGGATCCGTCCGCGATGACATCGAAATGCTGGGAATTGGTCAGCTGGTCGGAGAACCACCGCGCGGTCCCGGACAGGGTCTGCATGACGTGGGTGTAGCCGGCGCGGCCCAGGCGCAGGAAGTTGTAGTACTGGCCGACGACCTGGTTGCCGGGCCGGGAGAAGTTCAGCGTGAAGGTGGGCATGTCACCGCCGAGGTAGTTGACCCGGAAGACGAGGTCCTCGGGCAGGTGATCGGCGTTGCGCCACACCACGAATCCGATACCGGGATAGGTCAGGCCGTATTTGTGGCCGCTGACGTTGATCGACACCACCCGCGGCAGCCGGAAGTCCCA
>JAIOQK010000153.1 GCA_021413425.1 Mycobacterium sp. | reverse complement strand
CTTCGAAAGCGCCGGTTCTCCTGCCCCGATCATCGAGGTGTCCGGCCGCACCTTTCCGGTCGAGATCCGTTATCGCCCATTGGACTTCATGCCGGAGGCCGACGACAGTGACGACCCCGACGATCCCGACCATGAAGTCGTACGGATCGAGCCCCGTGATCAGACCGAAGCCATCATCGACGCGCTCCACGAACTTGCGGACGAGCCGCCGGGGGACGTGCTGGTGTTCCTGTCCGGTGAGCGGGAGATCCGCGACACCGCGGAGGCGGTGCGCCGGGCACTCGACCGCGTCGAGGTGCTGCCGCTGTACGCGCGCCTGCCAACCGCCGAGCAGCAAAAAGTGTTCAATGCCAACGCCAACACCAGCCGGCTGATTCGCCGGGTCGTGCTGGCCACCAACGTCGCCGAGACATCGCTGACGGTCCCGGGCGTCCGCTATGTCGTCGATCCCGGGACCGCGCGGATCTCCCGCTACAGCCGGCGCACCAAGGTTCAGCGGTTGCCTATCGAGCCGATCTCGCAGGCCTCCGCCGCCCAGCGGGCCGGGCGGTCGGGGCGTACCGCCCCCGGTGTGTGTATCCGGCTGTATTCCGAGCAGGATTTCGACAACCGGCCGCGCTACACCGACCCGGAGATACTGCGCACCAACCTCGCCGCGGTGATGCTTCAGATGGCAGCGTTGCGGCTCGGTGAGATGGAGAGTTTTCCGTTCCTCGATCCGCCGGATCGCCGCAGTGTGCGCGATGGTGTGGCACTGCTGCAGGAACTCGGGGCGTTCGACGCCGTCGGCGACATCACCGCACTGGGCCGGCAGTTGGCGCAGCTTCCGGTCGATCCCCGGCTGGGACGGATGATCCTGCAGGCCGACGCCGAAGGCTGCGTGGCGGAAGTCCTGGTGCTCGCCGCGGCCCTGTCGATCCCGGATCCTCGGGAGCGCCCCGCTGACGCCGAGGAGGCGGCACGCGCCAAGCACGCCCGCTTCACCGATGACACCAGCGATTTCCTCTCTTACCTGAACCTGTGGCGGTACCTGCTCACGCAGCGTAAAGCATTGTCCGGCAGTGCTTTTCGCCGGATGTGCCGCCAGGAGTACCTGCACTATCTGCGCATCCGGGAGTGGCAGGACCTCACCGGGCAACTGCGCGGCATCGCCCGCGACATCGGTATCCGGGAGTCGGGCGATCGTGAGCCGGCCGATCCGGCCCGCGTACACGCCGCGCTGGTGGCCGGGCTGCTGTCACATGTCGGGCTGCGTGAGGGGGACACCAGGGAGTACACCGGCGCGCGCAACGTCCGCTTCGTGCTTGCGCCCGGCTCGGTTCTCACCAAACGCCCGCCGCGCTGGCTTATGGTGGCCGACCTGGTCGAGACCAGCCGGCTCTACGGCCGGGTGGCCGCGCGCATCGAGCCCGAGACCGTGGAGCGCGTCGCCGGCGATCTGGTGGCGCGCAGCTACAGCGAACCGCACTGGGATGCCGCGCGCGGCGAAGTGGTGGCGTTCGTTCGCGTCACCCTCTACGGCCTGGTCCTAGCGGCGCGCCGACGGGTCGGCTACGCCGGCGTCGACCCGGCACTGTGCCGCGAACTGTTCATCCGGCACGCCCTGGTGGAGGGTGACTGGGAGACCCGGCACCATTTCTTCGCCGACAACATGGTGCTGCGCGCGGAGTTGGCCGAGCTGGAGGAGCGGGCCCGCCGGCGCGACCTGCTCGCCGGCGATGACGAGATCTTCGCTTTCTACGACGCCCGCATCCCGTCCGACGTGGTCTCCGCGCGGCACTTCGACGGCTGGTGGCGCAAACAACGCCGCCGAACCCCGGACCTGCTGACCATGACGCGCGACGACCTGGTTCGCGGCGACGACGCCGACACCGACCGGCCGGATCATTGGCGCGCCGGGGATCTGTCCCTGCCGTTGACCTACCGCTTCGAACCAGGTGCTGACGACGACGGCGTGACCGTCCACCTCCCGGTCGGGGTGCTGGCCCGTGTCAGTGCCGACGAGTTCGGCTGGCAGGTACCGGCCCTGCGCGAGGAACTTCTGACCGCGCTCATCAAGTCTCTGCCGAAAGACCTGCGGCGCAACTTCGTTCCGGCCCCGGACACCGCCCGCGCTCTCCTGCCCGCCATCACCCACGGGGACGGGTCGCTGCTGGATGCGTTGCAGCGCGAACTGCACCGCGCCACCGGGGTGCTGGTTCCCGTCACCGCGTTCGACCTTGACAAGCTTCCGGCGCATCTTCGCATCACCTTCGCTGTCCAGGCGGCCGACGGAACCGAAGTCGCACGCGGCAAGGATCTCAATGCGCTGAAGGCCGCCCTGTCCGGGCAGACCAGTCGCGCGGTGACCGACGCGCTGGCCTCCGGTCTTGAGCGCACCGGTCTGCGGGAGTGGCCTGACGACCTCGACGTGCTACCGCGCAGCATCCAGCGCGGCGAGGTGAAAGGCTATCCGGGCCTTGTCGGCTCCGCTGGATCTGGTGCCGGTGTTGATCTTCGGGTGTTCGCCACCGAAGCCGAACGGGACATCGCCATGCATTCCGGACTGCGGCGATTACTTCGGTTCGGCTCGCCGTCGCCGGGGAAGTCACTGGAGAAGCAACTCGACCCGCGCCGCCGTCTGTCCTTGGGCGCCAACCCCGACGGCTCGCTCGCCGCACTGCTGGAGGACTGCGCCGACGCCGCCGTCGACGTGCTGGCCCCAGAGCCGGTGTGGACCAGAGAGCAATTCGCCGCTGCCCGCCAACGGGTGCGCGACGGTATCGCGTCGACGACCGCCGGCATCGTCGATCGCGTGGAGTCCGTGCTGGCTGCGTTGCACGCCGCGCAGGTTGCACTGCCCGACGATCCGCCGCCGGCCCAGGCCGATGCCGTCGCCGACGTCCGGGCGCAACTGTCGGCGTTGCTGCCCGCCGGCTTCGTCACTGAGACCGGCGCGGCGCATCTGGGCGATCTCGCCCGGTACCTGGGTGCCATCTCCCGGCGGCTGGAGCGGCTGCCGCACGGACTGGCCGCCGACCGGGAGCGCATGCAACGGGTGGCAGAGGTGCAAGCCGCCTATGACGAACTGCGCCAGGCACTCTCGCCGGCCCGGGCGCAGGCGCAGGACGTCCGGGCCATCGCGCGGATGATCCAGGAGTTCCGGGTGAGCCTGTGGGCCCAGCAGCTCGGAACCCCGCGGCCGGTCAGCGAGCAGCGGATCTACCGCGCCATCGACGACGTCCTCGGAGGGGCTTAGTCGCGGCGACGCTCACCGCGCCGCTCAGCCGGTGGCGACGCTCACCGCGCCGCTCAGCCGGTGGCGACGCTCACCGCGCCGCTCAGCCGGTGGCGACGCTCACCGCGCCGCTCAGCCGGTGGCGACGCTCACCGCGCCGCTATGCCCCACGGCGTTGTCGAGGACCATCTCCGCGACGCGGTCCCGGTGCTGTTCGGCGCTGCCCAGCAGTGCGGCGTCGGTGGCCGCCCGCTTGAAGTAGAGGTGGGCCTGGTGCTCCCAGGTGAACCCGATTCCGCCGTGCACCTGGATCGCGTCAGCGGCGATCCGGCTGAAGGCCTGCGAGCAGGTCGCCTGGGCGATGCTGGCCGCTAGGGCCGGATCATCCGAGGCGTCCGCCAGTGCCCATACTGCGTGGTACGCCGTCGAGCGGGCGTGCTCGGCGTCCACCATCATGTCGGCGAGCTTGTGCTTGATCGCCTGGAACGAGCCGATCTGGCGGCCGAACTGCAGCCGGGACTTCGCGTACTCCACCGACAGATCCAGCAGATGCTGGGCGGCGCCGACCTGCTCGACCGCCAGCAGGGCCGCCCCGACCTGCAGGGCGTGGGTAATCACCCGCTCGGCCTCGTCCGGTCCGGCCAGCAGGGTGGCAGGGGCGCCGTCAAGCGCGATCCGGGCCTGCGGGCGGGTGAGGTCCATCGTGACCAGCGGGGTGCGTTGCACTCCCGGGCCGGTGAGGTCGACGGCGTAGAGCCCCACTCCGTCGGAGCCGGTCGCTGCGATCAGCAGGACATCGGCGGCGTCGGCGTCGACCACCCGTGCCGCGGTGCCGGTCAGTGTCCCGGCGGCGGCACTGACTGGTTCGGGCTCGAAGGCCGCGGTGCGCTCACCGTCGACCAGGGCGGCCAGAAGGTCGTCGCGGGCGTCCCCGGCCGGGCAGGCGACCAGCGCCGGGATGGCGAGGTACACCGTGCCGAACAGTGGCCCGCAGGCCAGCGTCGCGCCGAATTCCTCAACCGCGACGGCCTGATCGACCAGCGATCCGCCGACGCCGCCGTCGGACTCCGGCACTGCCATGCCGAGCACGCCGAGTTCCGAACCCAACCTGCGCCACACGGCGCGGTCATAGCGCGGCTCGGACTCCATCAACCGGCGCACGGTGTCCTCGTCGAAGTTGTCAGCGCAGAATTTGCGCACCGCGGCACGCAACGCCTGCTGCTCCTCGGTGAATGCGTACTCCGCGCTCGCCGTGTCAGCCACGGGGAACCTCTTTCCACGGTCCGGCGTCGGCGCGCAGATCGCCGGGCAGTCCCAGTACCCGCTCGCCGAGGATGTTGCGCATCACCTCGGAGGTGCCGCCCTCGATGGTGTTGGCGCGGCTGCGCAGGTAGCGCTGCTGGACGGGTCCGCGCCAGTCGCCGCCCTCGTTGGCGCCGTGCAGCGCGTAGGAGTGATAGAGCGTGCCTTCCGTACCGAGCAGATCCATGCAGAACTCGTAGATCTTCTGGTTCAATTCGGCGCCGACCATCTTCCCGATGGAACCCTCCGGGCCGGGGCTTCCCGCACCCGCGGTGACCCGGGACCGTTCGGAGGTGAGCCGCTGCGCCTCCGCGCGTAACCACAACTGGGTCAACCGGTCCCGCAGCACGGGGGTGTGCAAGTCCGGCCGCGCAGCCCACAACTGCACGGCTTCGGAGATGGTGCCCGCCCCGCGCCGGCTGCCACTGGCGCCCAGCGCGCTGCGCTCATTCATCAGGGTGGTCATCGCCACCCCCCAGCCGCCGCCGACCGCGCCGAGGCGGTGGATGTCGGGGATGCGAGCATCAGTGATGTAGACCTCGTTGAATTCGGCCTGCCCGGTCAACTGACGAAGCGGGCGGCACTCCACGCCGGGATCATGCATGTCGAGCACGAAGTAGGACAGGCCCTTGTGCTTGGGGGCGTCCGGGTCGGTGCGCGCCAGCAGCAGTCCCCAGCGGGCCTGGTGGGCCAGGCTGGTCCACACCTTCTGACCGTTGATCACCCACTCGTCGCCGTCGCGAACCGCAGTGGTGGCAAGGCCGGCCACATCCGATCCCGCACCGGGTTCGGAGAACAACTGGCACCAGATGTCCTCGGTGGTGGCAAGCGGGCGCATGAAGAACTTCTTGAGTTCCTCGGTTTGGGCGTGCTCGCGCAACGTCGGTGCGGCCATGCCGTAGCCCATGGGGTTCAGGCCCAGCGGCACCGGGCCGCCGGCGCCTTGCAGGATGCGGTCGGCAACCGACTGCAGACCGCGGGACACCCCGAGGCCGCCGAGGCCTTCAGGGAAGTTCACCCAGGACAGTCCGGCGTCATAACAGGCGCCCAGAAATTCGGTGACGGGAACTTGCTTGGGGTCGTGCTCGGCCACCACTGAGTGGGCGAGTTCGGCGACCCGGTCGGCGTCGACAGCGCCGGAAGTGACATCGCTCATCTGGTCACGATAGAACGTCGGTTCTGCGGGCCGACTCGGCCCCGTCCGTCGGCCCGCGTGTTAGAGATATGGGCATGTCCGCTGTTTCCGTCCGGCAGGTCGGTTGCCTGCTCATGGCTTCTGCGATCACCGCGGCTTGTTCGGTGCCACCGCAGGCCGACCAGGCCGACGCGCCCAGCGCACCCGCGCCGGTGCTCAGCGAGTGGGGTCCGTGCCCGTCGGATCCCGCCGAGGGCGTTGAGTGCGCGACGATCACCGTGCCCTACGACTACACCCGGCCGGACGGGGATCGGTTCACCATCCCGGTGGCCCGCATCCCCTCGAAGGCCGACAAACCCCAACTACTGGTCATGAATCCCGGCGGCCCTGGTGTCAGCGGTGTCGATGACCTGAAATCCGGCCGGGAGTACTACGAGAAGTTCACCGGCGTCTACACGGTGGTGTCGTTCGATCCGCGCGGGACCGGCGGATCCGTGCCGGCTGTCTCCTGCCTGGACGAGGCGCAGAAGGCGGCGATCTTCAACCAGCCCAGCGTGCCCCGATCGCAATCTGATGATCAGCGTAGACAGGAACTCGCCGCCGGTATCGGAGCGGCCTGCCAGAGCCAATTCGGTTCGGCCTTAAGCCATCTCGGTACCGAGGACGTGGTCCGCGACCTCGACGCCATCCGCGCGGCCATGGGTTTCGACAAGGCCAGCTACCTGGGCTATTCCTACGGCACATTCATTGGTGCGCTGTACCTGCAGATGCTGCCGGAGCGAACCGGCCGTGTCGTGCTGGACTCGGTGATGGCGCCGGAATTGGATTATCGCGAGGTGCGGCACGGGCAGGCGAAAGGTATGCAGGCCAGTGTGATCGCCTTCGCCCAAGACTGTCTGACTCGCAGCGACTGTCCGTTGCCCGGCCCTGCCGAGGCCGCCGTACAGACCGTCGTCGACCTGATCAACCGGCTGGATGCGACGCCCCAGCGTTCCCCCGATGGCCGCGAACTGTCGGGGTCACGGATGCTGGCTCTGGTCGAGTCCTCGCAGTACATGCCGCAAGCGGGATGGCCGGCCCTGCGGACGGTGCTCGCAGACGCTGTGGCGGGCCGGTGGCCGGCGGTGGTCGAGGCCGCTTACTCACCGGACCTGATGGTCAACCCGGCCGACTCGGAGTACCTCTCGGTGGTGTGCACCGACTTCGCCGCCGGCCGCGACCCGCAGACCCCGGGTCGGCTGGCTCCACTGTGGGCCCGGGAGAGTCCGATCAGCGGCGGCAACCGCGCGTGGTCGCTGGCGCCCTGCGAAGCCTGGCCCGTCGGACCGGTTCGCCAGCCCGGCCCGGTGGACCCGGATCCCGGGAAAGCCGGGCCGGTGCTGATTCTCAGCACCACCGGAGACCCGGCCACCCCGTTGGAGTGGGCCCAGTCGCTGCATCGTCAGATCCGCGACTCGTCACTGGTGATCGCCCCGGGCCCCGGACATCTCGCCAGTTCCCAGAACACCTGCGCCGACGAGACCCTCATCGAGTTCCTGCTCCGCGGTACCCCACCCGCCGAGCCGGTCTTCACCTGCCCGGTGAACCCGTGAGGCGCACGGTGCTTCCGGCGTTGATCGCCTTCGCCGTAGCCGTCACCGGGCTGCTGGGTCTGATCAGCTCCAGCCCTCCGACAGCCCAGCACTCCGTCACACCGGCGCTCGAACTGCTCTCCACCAGTAGCGAGGTCGGACCCGACGAGGTGCTCGCCGGTGTCTACGTGTCCAACATTCAGTCGGTCAGCCAGGCCACCAACAGTTTCGACGCCGACTTTTACGTATGGCTGCGCTGGCGGAATCCCGACCTTGATCCGACCGCAGGCGTCGAGGTCATGAATCCCTATATGGCGTGGGGTCTGGTGGTGACCCCCCTGCATGAGGAACCGCAACGGCAGTCCGACGGCAGCCTGCTCTGGCTGGCGCGCTATCAGGGCTCCTTCAATGCGCCACTGTCGTTGTCGGACTACCCCTTCGAACGACAGACCCTGCGGATCATCATCGAAGACGGCGTCGACACCACTACACAGGTCGTCTACCGGCCCGACACCGATCCGATCACACTCGATCCCGAGGTCACCCTGCCCGGCTACAACATCGGCCAGCCCGAGATCGACTTCGGTGAATTCACCTACAAGTCAGCCTTCGGCGAGGTCGGCAGCACCCGGGAGGATCGCACGTACCCCAGGATCACGGTGACCATCCCGCTGTCCTCACCGGCGGTGTCCGGCATCATCAAAACGATTCTGCCGATCGGCATCGTGCTGATCGCCGCCGTCCTCGCCCTGGTCATCCCGGTGGCCCATGTGGACGCGAAGATCGGCTTGGCGATCACCGCGCTGCTGGCGTTGGTCGCCATGCACTGGGGGGTGTCCTCGTCGCTGCCCGACGTGGGATATCTGATGATGATCGACGTCCTGTATCTGCTCGCCTACGCGGCGGTGACCGCGATCCTCGCCGTGACGGTCACCGGTGTGTGGACGGTGCGATCCAAAGGTGAGCAGGCTGCCACTGCCATGGAGCGCCGGATGCTGGTGATAATCGGTGGTGCGTTGCTGGTGGCCCTGGTTGCCGTGCTGCTGTTTTACCTTCTGGATAGGTGACCGGGTGGTTACCGGGAAGACTCGGTGCGCGGCGGGTAATGCAGTCATCGCGCGGCCGTACCCGAATCCGCCGTCGTCTAACATCGCCTTCAAGGGATGCCACCGGGGGTCACGGTTGAGGAGGCCTGGTTGAGTAAGGGCCGGTCACTGGCGGTGGTCACCCTCGCCTACATACTCGCGGTCGCGGCGGCAGCCGGGTGGCTGTTCTTCGGCCCGGCTACCGGCCGGCTATGGCTGGACACCCTCATCGCCGATGTGGTGGCCACCGTGGTGGTCTTCGTGTTCAGCCGGGTCTACCGCAACTCCAGCTTCTACGACGCCTACTGGAGTGTGATCCCGCCGCTGCTGTTCGCGTACTGGTGGTGGCAGGGCCCGATCGGTATCACCGGCGAGGGCGCGCTGCGCTGCTGGCTGCTGGCGGTGGTGATGGGCTACTGGGCGGTGCGTCTGACGCACAACTGGGCGCTGGGCTTCGCCGGTCTGCACCACGAGGACTGGCGCTACCCGCTGCTGCGCGACGGCGCGGGGCGCTTTGAATTCGCGGCCGACTTCTTCGGCATCCACCTGTTCCCGACGCTGCAGGTGTTCGTCGGCATGATTCCGGTCTACGTCGCCGTCACCACGCCCGGTCCGGGATGGATGTGGCTGGCCTGGATCGCCTTCGCGGTCGGTATCGCGGCGGTGACCTTGGAGTTGGCCGCCGACACTCAGATGCGCCGGTTCGTGGCCGCCGCCAGGCCCGGCTCGGTAATGGACCAGGGACTCTGGTCCTGGTCGCGGCATCCCAACTATTTCGGTGAGCTCAGCTTCTGGGTGTCCATGGCGCTGTTCGGCATCGCGGCGGCACCGGCCGGTTGGTGGTGGCTGTGGATCGGCGCGGCGGTGATGCTGGCGATGTTCCTCGGCGCCAGCATCCCGCTGATGGAGAAGCGCAGCCTGGAACGACGGCCGCAGTACGCCGGCGTCATCGAGCGGGTGTCCCGGCTCGTTCCCCGCCCTCCCCGCAAGGTCGCGTGACCCGCCCCCGGGTGGTCATCGCCGGCCTCGGGGACAGCGGTGTGCTGACCGCGATCCGACTCGCACGCTTCGCCGATGTGGTGGGGATATCGGCCAACCCCGCCCTGGTCAGCGGCCAGGAACTCGGGGTGCGACTGGCCCGGCCGGCGGAGTGGGCGCGCGACTATCTGGTGCCCTTCGACCGGTACCGGGCGCTGGATCCCATCCGCACCGTGCAGGCGCGGCTCACCGGTGTGGATCTGGCCGGCCGGGTGGTGCATGCCGAGCGTTCCGACGGAACATCAGTCGTCGAACCCTATGACGTGCTGGTGATCTCAACCGGTGTGAGCAACGGGTTCTGGCGCCGGCCGCAGCTGCGGTCCCAGGCCGACGCCGCCGCAGCGGTCACCGCCGATCACGAGCGGTTGTCCGCCGCCGGATCGGTGATGGTGATCGGCGGGGGAGCAGCCGCGGTGAGTGTGGCCGCCAACGCCGCCGCCCGCTGGCCGGGAAAGCGGGTCGATCTGTACTACCCCGGTGAGCGGCCGCTGCTGGAGCACCATCCGAAGACGTGGGAACATCTGCGCCGCAGGATGATTCGGCTGGGAGTCGGTCTACATCCCGGACACCGCGCCGTCCTGCCGGACGGGTTCGCCGCCGACGAGATCACCAATGACCCGGTGGTGTGGAGCACCGGCCAGCCACCCGCCCACGCCGACGCCGTGGTGTGGGCCATCGGGCGCGCCGTGCCCAACACCGACTGGCTGCCGCCGGAGCTACTCGATGACGGTGGGTTCGTCACGGTGACGCCGGAGCTTCGCGTCCCCGGTCACCGCGGCGTCTTCGCCATCGGTGACGTCGCGGCGACCGACCCGCTGCGATCGTCGGCCCGCAACCGGGCCGACGCGATCCTGGCCCACAACATCCGTGCCGAGGCAGCCGGCCGGCCGCTGCGGTCCTATCGGGCGCCTCGTCGGCGGTGGGGCTCGGTGATCGGTACCCAGTCCGACGGGGTCGAGGTCTTCGCGCCCAACGGCCGGCCCTACCGGATCCCGCGGCGCGCCGTCGACCGGATCCTGATGCCG
This sequence comes from Mycobacterium sp., assembly GCA_021413425.1. Classification (GTDB taxonomy): domain Bacteria; phylum Actinomycetota; class Actinomycetes; order Mycobacteriales; family Mycobacteriaceae; genus Mycobacterium. Next base: position 6,949 of record JAIOQK010000153.1, on the reverse strand, counting down.
GTGATCGTGCGGCGCGCCATCTACCGCGGCATCCGGCCGAACCGCCCGCTGGGCGCTCAGCGCGAGGAGCGCTGACGGATCTGAGGAGGACTGTGCTGATTCCCTGTTCGCCCGAGGAGGTGAGCGCCGAGTGGCTGGCGCAGGTACTGGGCGCCGACGTCACCGCCGTTGCGATCACCCCGGTGGGCACCGGCCAGACCGGGGCGACCTACCGCATTGCCGCGCAATACGGTTCGCCGACCGCCCTGCCGCACAGTTTCGTGGTGAAGCTGCCGGCGCAGGAGCAGGCCGTGCGGGAGCGGGTGTCGTTGAGCTACCGATCCGAGCACGCCTTCTACACCGAGGTGGCCGACACCCTGGACGTGCCACTGCCGCGGTGCTACCACTGCGCGATGGCCGATGACGGCGCCCAGTTCGTGCTGCTGCTCGCCGACATGGCCCCGGCCGAACAGGGCGATCAGATCCGCGGCTGCACCACCGCCGAGGCCGCACTGGCGGTGAGTGCGCTGGCCGGACTGCACGGCCCGCGCTGGTGTGATCCGGCGTGGTTGAGCTTCGCCGGCACCGTCATGCCCATGCCCGACGAAGCAGGCGCACGGGGACTCGGTGACATCACCGTCCTGGCCGTGCAGACCACGCTGGAGAAACTCGGCTCGCGGATGAGCGCGCAGGACCGCGACACCGTCGAGGAGTCCGGTGGGCTGATCGCCGACTGGCTGCTGGGTGCACCGGACCGGTTCACCCTTCTGCACGGGGACTACCGGGTGGACAATCTGCTGTTCGATCCACAGCGCACGGAGGTCACCGTGGTCGACTGGCAGACACTGGCGGTTGGGCTGCCGGCACGCGACCTGTCCTACTTCTTAGCCACCAGTCTGCAACCCGCTGATCGCGCCGCCGCAGAAGGCGCACTGGTGGACGCCTACCACGGTGCACTCATCGCCCGCGGCGTCAGCGGTTACGAGCGCGAGATGTGTTGGCAGGACTACCGTCTCGGCATGTTGCAGGTCCCGCTGATCACGACGTTGGGGTTCGCCTTCTCGGCCGCCACCGAACGCGGCGACGATATGGCCCTGACCATGCTGGAGCGTGGCAGCCGGGCCATCCGGGAGTTGGGGACCCTAGAGCTGGTCCGCGCGGGCGTCTGAGGAGGGTCCGTCGGGCGCGGTGGAGATGTCCGGCGAGAAGTCACCGGCGCGCGGCGCCCCGCCGGCGTCCGACGCCGGCGCGTCTCCCGGCAGAGAATCGGCGGGCGGGGAATCGGCGCGCCAGTCGCGCAACAGGACCACGATGCCGGCTCCAGCGAGGCCGACCACGGCGACGGCCGGCGCGGTGCTTCCGGTGACCAGTGCAGCGATCAGCGCGACGAGTGCCGCGACCGCCAAGGCCACCACAATCCGCATTGCTTCAGTGTCCTACTCGCGATCGCGGATTCGCCGCAGCACTCACCGATCACGCTGCCGATACCCGTACGCCCCAGGGCAGATGAACGACGGTGCTCTGCTGGGCCGCGATGTCCTCGCTGCGGGAGAGCAGTTCGATGCTTTCCGGAAGTTCCCGTGGGTTTATCACGCCGCCGGCGATGTTGCGCAGCACGTCGTGGGCCCGTGCGAGCTGATGGCGCTTGCGGTACTGCCCGCCGGGCAGCTTGATGCCGGCCCACACGCCGTACTCCTCGCCGGCCTCGACCGCCCTGCCGGCGCACGCCCGTTGGTGCGACAGCGGACAGCGGCGAAGGCAGATGGTCCGGGCCTTGGTCGCGGACTGTTCGTAGACGCGGGCCTTGGCGGCCCCGTCGCTGGCGTCGTCGTCGGCGTAGCCGAACCACAGATCAGGGTCTGCTGAGCAGGGGCGGTCGTCCATCGGAGTCTCCTTACGTCTAGGGAATCGACTACAAAAGCGTATACACAACGCGGCCGATCGGCAACACAAACGTATGAATAAACATATAAAACGAGATGGCTGTGTACGCTCCGGCTATGGCTGGAGCACCACGGTGAGCCGCGAGCAGGCCGGCGCGGCCATCCGGGCACTTCGGGAGTCGCGTGACTGGTCGCTCGCCGATCTCGCCGCCGCCACCGGAGTCAGCATCATGGGCCTGAGCTATCTGGAACGCGGCGCCCGCAAACCGCATAAAGGCACAGTTCAGAAGGTCGAGAATGGGCTAGGGCTACCTCCGGGCACCTATGCCCGGCTGATGGTGGCCGACGATCCCGATGCCGAACTGGCCGACATCCTCAGCACCGCACAGCCGGACCCGGGGGGCCGACCCCCAGCGCCGTCGGTGAGCCGACACAACGACGCCGAGGTCCTCGAAGCGCACGCCGAGGCCCACCTGGAATCGCTTCATTCATTGATAGCGCGTCTACCAGCGGAGACGTCAAACGAATACGAGACGTATATTCACACCGTGGTCGCCCAGTGCGTCAAAGCCGAGATGCTGGCCGCCAAATCGTGGCGGGTAGCAGTCAACGCCGGAGCACAGTCAGCGCCCCGACTGATGGGGTACCTCGCAGAACTGGAGGATCTCCGCACCGGCCTGCTCGCGCGCCTGCCCGCCGCCATCGGCGCCCAGTTCGACCGCGCCTGCGCCGAGTCGCACCTGCCGGAGACGGTGATCGCCGCCCTGATCGGCGTGGGCGCCGAAGAACTGTGGAATATCCGCAACCGCGGGGCGATCCCGCCGGGTGCCCTGCCGCGGGTCCGCGCGTTCGTCGAGGCCGGCCGGTGAGTGGCGAACTCGATCTGCTGGCACGCGCGCATGCCCTGTTCGCACAGCCCGCCCACCCGCCGGCGCTGACACCGGCCGCCGATCACGTGCGGCCGCTTCCCTCCGCCGGGGCGCTGTCGGCGGCGTATCGCGAAGTCGCGGCCGTCCATCTACGGCAGGGCGTTGAGGCCGGCCGGACGGATGCCGCTCTGATGCGGATCCTCGATAACGCTCGCCGCGACCATGCCGACGGCGGGCGTGGTACGGCCACCGTGCTGGCCGCCGCCCGGGCCGACAGCGCCGTCGCAGACAACCCGATCGCCGCCCGGGAACTACTGCAGCGCCGCGTGATCCGGCTGCGGAACCAGCGGCGCCATGTGCTCGCGGCTCGCCGCCGCGCTCGCCGCCGCCGAGCCGCGCTGCTGGCGTTGCGGTACGGGTTGCGACCGCACCCGGGACGACGGCGAAGCGCGCGACCGGACGCCGCGGTGCGCGCTGCTTTGACCCGGCTGGGATGCCCGTACGTGTGGGGCGCGACCGGGCCAAACCGCTTCGACTGCTCTGGCCTGGTGAAGTGGGCCTACGCCCAGGCGGGGGTGCCGTTGCGGCGCACCACCTATGAGCAGATCACCGACGGGGTGGCAGTTCCGCGCTCCCAGATCCGACCCGGCGATCTGGTCTTCCCACACACTGGCCACGTTCAGCTGGCCATCGGCAACAATATGGTGATCGAAGCGCCGTACTCCGGGGCGAGCGTGCGGATCAGTCCGCTGGGACCGGCCGTAGCGATCCGGCGACCGTTGTAGCCTCACCAATCATGATGAGCGGCACCGATGACGCACTCAGTGCTGTGCGCGCCGCACTGGTCGCCCGGGACGGCGAACTGGCCGCGGCCGATGAGGAACTCGTGGCTGTCCTGCATGCCGCGCACCGCGATGGGATCAGCAGCGTGCGCCGCATCGACGCGGTAGCGTCCGCGATCGACGCAGCGGTCGCCGGCAGGATTATCGACGGCCCGGCCGCGGGCCGGGAGTTCGGCGCTTTCCTGGTGGAGCGTAATCGTGAGATCCGCGACATCGTCACCGACGCCCACGCCGATGTCGCCGCTAAAACAATTGCACTGCAGCAGCTTTCCGAGCGATACCGGGGTACTGCACAGCGGTGAATTGTGCCAGTGGTGCGTCGTGGATACCGTCGCCGCTGTGTTCCCGCTCGAGGGGCCGGTACCGCCTGTGCCGGATCAAACAGCCGGCGCGGCGGCCGAGGCCATCCGCCACGCCGAGACGGCACTGGCCCGGCAGAACTCGGTAACGGCCAACGTCGATCTCCAGGTCGTCACCGCGGTGCTCAACGCCCGTGCCGCGCACGCCGGAGGGGAGGCCTCGCTGCGGGCACTGCAGCAGGAGATCGAGGCGGCCATCGCCACCCGCACCGACCTCGACACCCCGACTGGGGCCCGGGAGTTCCAGCGCTACCTCATCGACAAGTTGCACGACATTCGCGCCGTCGTCGAAGAGGCGGACCTCGACGACACCTCCAAGGCCGCACTGGCAGCTGCCCTGGCGTCGTTGTATGCGACGTCGGGATCCGCAGACACCCCCGCCGGATCGTCAGCTCCCGCGGTTACCGATGCGCCGTCCGGGCCGCCGCCGATCGGCGACCCCGCACCGCCCACTCCCAGACCCGAAACCGCCGCGCCCGCAGCGCCTATCGACTTAGGTCTCGACGCCGGCCTCGGGCCCGGATTCGACCCCGGATTCGACCCCGGCCTCGACGGCGGCTCCGGTGACGATGCCGGTCCGCCGCCGCCGGCCCCGATCGGTGCGCCACCGACCGCCCTGCCGTCCTTCGGCGGCGCACCCGCCCCGGCGCTACCGTCCCTGGGTGGGCTGTCTCCGCTGGCGCCGCTGTCGAGTCTGGCTGGTCTCGCCGCGCAACGCGAGGGCGACGAACCCGACGGCACCGGCGAGCCCGATCCCCCTGTCGACGATGCCGGCGATCCGACCGAGGACCCCCAACCGGCCGCGGCGGAGGGCGCCCCCGATCGGCCCGCAGTCGCCGGCATCATCGCCGCCGCGGTGGCCGGAACCCCGATCGACGACGCGTTCGGTCAACAGGGCATCACGATCCCGGCGCCGGGCTCACCTGTCAGCGCACCGCTGGATCCCGGTGAACTCGTCGCCGGCGATATCGGTATCTTCATTGACCGTCACGCACTGGCCCTCGGGAACGGCAAAGCTCTCCTGGACAACCAGATTCAGCCGATCGAAACCGTGAATCGGCCGGGATTCATAGGGTGGCTGCATCCGCCGGCACCGCAGAGCCCCGCATCCGACACCGAGACCGCCCGACCCCCCGAACCCCCCGCGCCGGCACCGCCGGTCGCCCCAGCCGACTGATCAGGAGAACGCCATGGCCGATCACATCAACGTGGCGCCCGCCGATCTGCGGCAGGCCGCCCAGGATCACCGCGATACCGCCGAGCAGCTGAGGGCCGCGGGGTCCGCCGACGCCGATGTGCGTGCATCCTTGGAATCGCTGGGGCCGATCTTCGCCGACCTACGCGACGCCGGACGGGACCTGCTCGGCGAACGCCGCGCGTGCTACCAGCAGCAAGCCGCGGCCCATGCGGATCTCGCCGACAAACTTGTCGCCGCCGCCGATGCGTGGGAGTTCCATGACGGCGACGCCGCCGCGCTGCTGCGCGATGTCACCGGAGACGGTTCGTGACCGAGCCCGATCCCGGCTTCGACGCGGTTCACCCCAGCGGGACCGTGGTATTCCGCTCATGCCGGGGCGGATACCTGCACAGCGTCGCCCTCGCCGAGGCCGCCCTGGATGCCGATGCACAGACACTGGCCGCCGCCGTGCTGCTTGCCGCCGACGTCTCCCACCTCAAGGCGGTGATGGCGATCCGCGGCGAAATCATCGACGCCGGGTTCACCCCGTCGGATCGGATACCCGAGCCCGGTGACCTCTCCCGCGCCGAAGATGCGTTGCGCGACCACCGGTTGCGCCGGTGAGTGCGATATCTACTCGGGCGGCTCGCCGGCAACCGTCGGCGGTGGCGGCATCGGATCCGGCCCGAACAGCTCGCGTGCCCGCGCCAGCAGTGCTCGGACCTCGTCGAGCTGTTGTTGCAGCAGCGACTCACCCATGCCGCTCACGCTAGCGGTGCCGCGCGCCGACGACAATTCACTGCGGACGAGGGGCGATCTCGGTGTTGATGGCGTCCAAGAGTGCGGTGTAGCGCCCCGCCTGCGGGTGCGGTCCGGGTTTACCGCTACTCACCAGCCCCACCGACAGACCGCGCTGTGGATCGGCCCAGATCGCCACGTTGGTGAGTCCGGTGTGTCCGAAAGCTGCGGGAGCATTCCGCCCGAAAGGCCCGAACCGCCTGGACCCCAACATGAATCCGGTCCCCCACCGGATCGGGGACAACCCGGTGGCCACATCGGGGCGCAGTCGCCGACACTGGGCCGTCGCGGCACCGAGGGTTCCCGGACTCATCACCCGGACACCGCCGAGTTCGCCGCCGCGCCGCAAGAGCTCGGCGAAGCGTGAGAGCTCGTCCGCGGTCGAGATCGTGCTCGAGGAGGGCACCACGCTGGTGAGGAAAGCCCGTGTGTTGGTGAACGGGATGATCTGCTGCATCGAACCGCCCAGTGCGACGCGCAGGGCCTTGGCGACCGGTGCGGGCAGTGGCGTGCCGGTGACGTGGCTCGGTGCCACCAGCGCCACATCGGACTCCGATACCCCGTAGTTGGTCCAGCGGAAGCCCAGCGGGTCGAGTATTTCGGTGGCGAGAATCTCACCGATGTTGCGTCCCGTTGCGGCGGAGACGATTTCGCGGATGAGCGGCCCCCAGGTCAGGCCGTGATAGATGTGCACCAGCCCGGGTCGGTGGACCGGTTTGAGCTCGCAGAGCTTCTCGCGTGCGTACCCGCTGTCGTTCATCCGCTTGAGGTCGGGCCGGGGGCCGGTGGCGAACGGCACTCCGGCGCTGTGCGTCATCACATGCCGGATGGTGGTGCGGTGCTTGCCGTGGCTGGTATAGCCGGGCAGGTAGTCGCAGACGCGGTCGTCGAGTGCAAAGTCTCCGCGCTCCACCAGCATGTGCACGACGGTGGTGGTGATCGCCTTAGCCGCGGAGTACACGCAGAACGGTGTCTGGGTCGTCACCGGGATGCGTTCGGCATCCGGCGGGTCGGCCGGTCCGTTGCCCCAGGCGTGTCCGAT
>JAIOQK010000131.1 GCA_021413425.1 Mycobacterium sp. | reverse complement strand
ACCACGATGCCGTCGGCCAGACCCAGTGCTGTCTCCACCGAATCGGTGAGTCGCTGCTTGCTGCTGGCCTTGACCGTCAGCCGGTCGACGACCACCTCGATGTCGTGCTTCTCCTGCTTCTTGAGCGTCGGCGGGTCGGTGAGCGGATGCACCACACCGTCGACCCGGACCCGGCTATAGCCCTGGGTGTTGAGCTTGTCGAACAGGTCGACGAACTCGCCCTTGCGGGTGCGCACCACAGGGGCGAGCACCTGGAACTTGGTGCCCTCCGGCATCGCCAGCACCTGGTCGACGATCTGCTGTGGGGTCTGGCGGGCGATATGTTCGCCGCACACCGGGCAGTGCGGGGTGCCGGCGCGGGCGTAGAGCAGCCGCAGATAGTCGTAGACCTCGGTGATGGTGCCGACGGTGGAGCGCGGGTTGCGGTTGGTGGACTTCTGGTCGATCGACACCGCCGGAGACAGACCCTCGATGAAGTCGACATCGGGCTTGTCCATCTGGCCGAGGAACTGGCGGGCGTAGGCACTCAACGACTCGACGTAGCGGCGCTGACCCTCGGCGAAGATGGTGTCGAAGGCCAGCGAGGACTTGCCCGACCCGGACAGGCCGGTGAACACGATCAGGGCGTCCCGGGGCAGATCCAGGTCGATGCTGCGGAGGTTGTGTTCGCGCGCGCCCTTGATGATCAACCGGTCAGTCACGCGCTCATGCTATGCGGCTCCCCCGACGGCAGTACCGTGGGCATCATGACAGTCGTCGCTAGCACCTATACCGGCCACGTCGAGTCCCAGACCGCCGCCCGCCGGACCCTGCCGGGGGTGAGCATCATCAAGATGTCGGTCGGCCCGATGGACAACAACACCTACCTGGTGACCTGCGCGCAGACCGGCGAATCCCTACTGATCGACGCGGCCAACGACCCCGAGCTGCTGGTGGAACTGGTGGCCGAACAGGCCCCGAAGCTGGAGATGATCGTCACCACCCATCAGCACGGCGACCACTGGCAGGCGCTGGAGGCCGTCGCCGAGGCCAGTGGCGCGCCCACCGCGGTCCATCAGCTGGATGCCGAGGCTCTGCCGATCACGCCGGACCGGTTCCTGGCCGGCGGGGACGTGATCGTGATCGGTGATCTGAATTTCGACGTGATCCATCTGCGCGGCCACACCCCCGGCTCGGTGGCGCTGGCGCTGCGGCCAGACGGCGAGCGGACGGCCGTGCAGCTTTTCACCGGCGACTGCCTATTCCCCGGCGGGGTCGGTAAAACCTGGGAGCCGGGTGGGTTCGAAGAACTACTCGGCGACGTCAGCAGCCAGTTGTTCGGCGTTGGGAGCCGGGTGGGTTCGAAGAACTACTCGGCGACGTCAGCAGCCAGTTGTTCGGCGTCTACGGCGACGACACGCATGTGTATCCGGGCCACGGTGACGACACCACGCTGGGTGCGGAGCGGCCACACCTGCAGGAGTGGAGGGAGCGCGGCTGGTGACTGACGAGTTGGCGCAGTACCGCCGCAGCACGGGCGGGGTCAGCTACACCGACGTCGGGCAGGGTCCGGTGACGCTGTTCGTCCACGGGGTCTTCACCAACGGCCGGCTCTGGCGCCACTGCGCGAAACTGCTGTCGGATAGCCGCCGCTGCATCAGCATCGACCTGCCCGGCCACGGGCACACGCGCCCGATAGGGGAAGCATCCGTGTGGGGACTGGCCGACGCCGTGGACACCGTCATCGACCAGTTGAACCTGCGTGACATCCACCTCGTCGGCAACGACACCGGCGGGGCTGTCTCGCAGATAGTGCTGACACGTGATCCGACACGGTTCGCGACGTTCTCTCTGACCAACTGCGACACCGAAGGAAACCTCCCGCCGGCTGCATTCCGGCCTGCGGTGTGGGCCGCCAAGGCAGGGTTGATGCGACTCGCAGCCAAACCACTGATCAGCATGCCGACAATCGCCAAGCAGATTTACCGCACCGGATACCAGAATGTCTCCGCCGTTCCCGATGACGTCATCGTCGACTACCTGACTCCGATCCTGGGCAACTCCGACGGTCTGCGTTTCATGACCGCCCTGCTGTCGTCGATGGCGCCAGACCAACTCGCTCCGATCACGCCGCTGCTCCGCACCTGCCAGACGCCGACCGCGATCATCTGGGGCACCGGAGACATCTTCTTCACACGCAAATGGGCCGACTGGCTGGTTGAGGTCATTCCGGGAGCGACATCCGTCACCGAGATTCCGGGAGGTCGGCTCTTCTTCCCGGACGAGCGTGCACCCGAACTCGTCGAAGCCCTGAACTCCCACTGGAATCAGAATGGTTGAAACAATGACCTCTCCAAAAACCATGTCCTCTCCGAAGATCTACACCGCGCTCGCAGTGTTTCAAGCGGTGGACGCCGTCGCCTGCGCGGCCCAGGTGCCGCCCATCAAGAAGAGCCTCGACTCGGTCGGCTGTCCGGACAACGTTCGGCGA
>JAIOQK010000149.1 GCA_021413425.1 Mycobacterium sp. | reverse complement strand
GAGGACAAACTGAAGATGGGCCTGGACCGCGGGGCGGCCGCGATGATGGTGGCCGCCTCCGACGACCGCGGGGCTGCCGGTATGCAGGATGCCGAGTTCATGGCGAAGGTGTTCACCGAAGCCGGTGCGACGGAATGCTTCTCGACCGATGACCCGGTCGAGGGGGAGGCGTTCGTCGCTGCCCGGCGGTTCGCCATCCCGGCGGTGGAGGCCAAAGGCTCACTGTTGCTCGAGGATGTCGGGGTGCCGTTGCCCGCGCTGGCCGACCTGGTCGGCGGGGTGGCCAAGATCGCGGCCGACGCCGGCCTGACCATTTCGGTGATCGCGCATGCCGGCGACGGCAACACCCACCCGTTGATCGTCTACGACGCCGCCGACGCGGCGATGACTGCGCGGGCACATAAGGCGTTCGGCGACATCATGGATCTCGCGGTGCGCCTCGGCGGCACCATCACCGGCGAGCACGGCGTCGGCCGGCTCAAGAAGCCGTGGCTGGCCGGTCAATTGGGCCCGGAGGCGATGGAACTCAACCGGCGCATCAAGACCGCGCTGGACCCGGACGGGATTCTCAACCCGGGTGCGGTTATCTGACCAACCCTTGACACCGGCCCCCCGGTGTCGTACCCATGAGACATGACGACTGATGTGTCTCACGCCCGGTTCGAACTGCGCTCCGGTCCGACCTGGGCGGATCCGTGGCCGATGTACGCCGCGCTGCGCGACCTCGACCCGGTACATCACGTCGCGGGGGGCAAACCCGGGCACGACTACTGGGTGCTCTCCCGGCACGCCGACATCTGGGCGGCGGCGCGTGATCACGAGACGTTCTCCTCCGCCGCAGGCCTGACCGTCAACTACGGCGAACTGGAACTCATCGGCCTCGCCGACAACCCGCCCTTCGTCATGCAGGACCCCCCCGAGCACACCGAGTTCCGCAAGCTGGTGGCCCGGGGCTTCACTCCGCGTCAGGTGGAGGCCGTCGAGCCGAAGGTCCGCGAATTCGTGATCGACCGGATCGAGCGGCTGCGCGCCGCGGGCGGCGGCGACATCATCGCCGATCTGTTCAAACCGCTGCCGTCGATGGTCGTCGCCCACTATCTCGGCGTCCCGGAGGAAGACCGGGCTCAGTTCGACATCTGGACCGACGCCATCGTGGCGGCGGCGACCGAAGCCGGCGGCGCCGCGACCGCCGGCGATGCGGTGCTGTCGATGATGGGCTACTTCAGCGAGCTGATCGAACGCCGCCGGCGCGAACCCGGTGACGACACCGTGTCGCATCTCGTGGCCGCCGGGGTGGGCGCCGACGGCGACGTGGCCGGAACGCTGTCCATCCTCGCCTTCACCTTCACCATGGTCACCGGCGGCAATGACACCACCACCGGACTGCTCGGCGGCGCCGTCCAACTGCTGCACCGCCATCCCGATCAGCGCCGCCTTCTGGCGCAGCAGCCGGAACTGATCACCGACGCCGTCGAGGAGTTCCTCCGGCTCACCTCGCCGGTCCAGGGCCTCGCGCGCACCGCCACCCGTGATGTCACCATCGACGGCATCACCATCCCCGCGGGCCGCAAGGCGCTGCTGCTCTACGGCTCGGCCAACCGGGATGAGCGTCAGTTCGGCCCGGATGCCGGTGACCTCGACGTGACCCGGCGGCCGCGCAACATCATGACCTTCAGCCACGGTGCGCACCACTGCCTGGGAGCGGCGGCGGCACGGATGCAGTCGAGGATCGCGCTGACTGAACTGCTCGCCCGGTGCCCCGATTTCGAGGTCGACGAGTCCGGGGTCAGCTGGGCGGGAGGCAATTACGTGCGCCGGCCGCTGTCGGTACCGGTGCGGGTGAGCTAATGCCGGCCGACCGGATCCTGGATGCCGCCGGCGAACTGTTCGCCGCGCGCGGCATCGCATCGGTCGATATGAAAGACATCGCCCGCGCCGCGGGCTGCTCGCGGGCCACCCTGTACCGATACTTCGAGAACCGCGACGCGCTGCATACCGCCTATGTGCACCGCGAGGCCCGAATGATGGGAACACATCTCACGGGAGTCATCACCGATATCGACGATCCGCGCGAACGGCTACTGGCCGGTGTGATGCACGCACTGCAACTGGTCCGCGACAGCCCCGCACTGTCGGCATGGTTCACGACATCGGCGGGCGCCGACGCCGCCGATAGGTCCGAGGTCGTGCGCGCGATGACGGCCGCCTTCCTGGAGTCGCTGGACCCTGGGGACGCCGCGGTGGACCGGCGTGCACGCTGGCTGGTGCGCATACTCACCTCGCTACTTCTGTCCCCCGGGCGCGACCTCGCGGACGAGCGCGCCATGTTGGCGGAATTCGTCATTCCGCTAGTCGGACCGAAGAGGCTGCCCTCGGGTGCCTGAACGGGTAACTCTGCACATCGAGACGTGGTCCTGGACGCTCGAGAAAATCGAACAGGGACTCCTGCTCAGCGTCATGTGCGGAACGGTCGGCCTCTACGAGCGCTCGGTCCTACTGACCGCCCCGGAGGTTCAGCTGTGGACGGACGGCGGATCGGCCGCGCTGGAACCGCTCGTGGAGGCAATCCGTAACGACGTCACCGGCGAGGACTTCGCCGGCCGCTACCGGACCGATCTCGCTGCAGACCCTTAGGAGCGCACCCGGGTGAACCGGTGCAGAATCCAGGCCACCGGAATGGTGAACACCAGTGTCACCACGAACAGCGTCGGCATCGAACCGGTGTATATCGGCCACCGGAGCACCTCGACCATCACGATCTCCATGATCACCAGGTGCACCAGGAAGATCTCATAGGAGATCTCACCGAGCCACACCATCGGCCTGCTCGCCAGAAACCTGGTGTACCAGCCGCCGTCCCCCAGGGCCGGCGGCGCCACCACGAGGGTGGCGATCGCCGCGTAGAACGCCATCTTGATCACCGCCTGCGCCAGGCCCTCCGGCGAAGTCGTCGGCTCACCCGCGATCGGGGTCGAGGCGATCACGAAACACACCACCGCCAGTGGCACCGCGACGAACCCGTAGCACCGCTTCCCCATGGCCGCCAGCACGGTCAGCATCATCCCGCCGATGAACCACGCCAGATAGCCCGGCAGCCACAGCGGGGCGCCGTCGGGCAGAAAATCCGTAGTGTGCACCAGCACCATCCAGGCCGGGCTGAGCAGGGCCAGGACCGCCAGTCCGGCCAGTAACAGACCGGGCCGCCACCGGCGACGACACAGCACCACCAGCAGCAGATAGGCCAACAGCGGCAGGGCGATGTAGAACGCGACTTCGACTGCGAGGCTCCACATCTGGGTCAGCCCCTGATGCAGAAACGAGAACAGATAGTTGTCGGTGTAGATGTGGGTGAGCGTCAGATTGCGCAGCAGTCCCCACCAGTCATGGCCGGGATTCGGCCCGCCCTCGCGGAAGTGGTAGATCAGGTACGCCGCGAGCACCGTGATTACGTAGGCCGGCATGATTCGTCGCACCCGGTTGCGGCTGTAACGCCGCAGCGACGGCGATGGCGATCCGGCCGCGGCGGCCTTCACCCACGGACCGAACAGCAGGAAACCGGACAGCACGAAGAAGATCGGTACGCCGATCTCCATGCGCGAGTAGACAAGTCCGACGAAGCCGTGGGTGTACTTGCCGGTGGTGTAGGCGGCGTGGGTGGCCACCACTAAAAGCGCAGCGAGCGCACGCACGCCGGTGAGCGCGGGCACCCGATCGACTCTCGAGACCGCCTCCAGGCCGCCCTGGTCGACCTCCCCGGTGACCGTCATTGCTCTCGGCGGCGCGGCTTTCCGCCGGGCTTCCGGTTCACGGTCGTGCCCCGATCCGGTTTCAGGTCGATCAGCACACCCGAGATGCGGGTGTGCTCAAGGGCTTTGAGCGTCGCTTTCGGCAGCTTGGCCGGAAGTTCGACGAGTGAGAAGTCGC
>JAIOQK010000148.1 GCA_021413425.1 Mycobacterium sp. | reverse complement strand
ACCAGGAGTCGCTGAACGTCAGAGTCATCCGCCGCGACGTGTTCGACCCCGACTGTTACCTGCGGACGGACTACTCGATGATCGTCTTGTCGGGGGTGGTCTCGGAGTTCCGGACGTCGCGGCAGTTGCGCGGCACCTTCGAATTAGCCGCCCGGCATCTGGTGACCGGCGGCCACCTGGTGTTCAACGTCTTCGTGACTGAGGCCGGCTACGTCCCCAGCGATGCTGCACGGCAGTTCGCGCAGCAGTCCTACTCCGGGTTTTTCACCCCCGACGAGATTGCTGCGGCCGCGGCGGGTCTGGCACTGGACCTGGTTGCCGACGACAGCGTTCACGCCTACGAGAAGCAACACCTGCCCGCTGGGGTGTGGCCGCCAACGAGTTGGTACGTCAACTGGGTGACCGGACGGGACGTTTTCGGCCCGGCTGCCGAGGCCTGCCCGATCGAACTGCGCTGGCTGGTGTACCGGAAAAACTGAGCACGCCGGGGCGGTTCACCGGTCATCGCCGTTCACCAGGCACCATGTTGGGGTGAGTGCGACGTTCTGCGGGCGGCCGGTGGCCGGTGACCGGGCGCTGATCATGGCGATCGTCAACCGCACCCCCGACTCGTTCTATGACCGCGGTGCGACGTTCAGCGACTCCGCAGCGCAGGATGCGGTCCACCGCGTCGTCGCCGAGGGTGCCGACGTGATCGACATCGGCGGTGTCAAGGCGGGGCCGGGTGCGGTCGTCGACGCCGACCAGGAGATCGCCCGGGTGGTGCCGTTCATCGAGTGGGTGCGCGCGGCCTACCCGCAGCAGTGCATCAGCGTCGACACCTGGCGCGCATCGGTGGCCAAGCAGGCCTGCGCGGCCGGCGCCGACGTCATCAACGACACCTGGGCCGGCCATGACCCGGCCCTGCCTGAGGTGGCCGCCGAATTCGGGGCGGGTCTGGTGTGCTCGCACACCGGTGGCGCGCAGCCGCGGACCCGTCCGTTCCGGGTGAACTACGGCACGACGGTGACCGGTGTGGTCGACGATGTGATCGCCGAGGTCACCGCCGCCGCCGAGCATGCGGTCGCGGTGGGTGTACGACGCGACGGGATCCTGATCGACCCGACACACGACTTCGGCAAGAACACCTTCCACGGGCTGACGCTGTTGCGGCACGTGAAAGATCTTGTGAACACCGGGTGGCCCGTGCTGATGGCGCTGAGCAACAAGGACTTCATCGGGGAGACTCTGGGGGTGGAACTGACCGAACGACTGGAGGGCACGCTGGCGGCCACCGCGCTGGCCGCGGCCGATGGTGCCCGGATGTTCCGGGTGCACGAGGTCGGCCCGACGAGGCGGGTGCTGGAGATGGTGGCCTCGATCCGGGGTGATCGCCCGCCGACGCGCACGGTGCGGGGGCTGGCGTGAGTACCAGCGAGCAGCCGATGGCGGATCGCGCGTGAGTATCAGCGAGCAGCCGAAGGCGGATCGCGCATGAGTATCAGCGAGCAGCGAAGGCGGATCGCGCATGGGCACAGCTGAGACCGCTGCGGCCGCAACGTGGCTGCGGGAACGTACCTGGAACCGTCCCACCTGGACCGCTGCCGAACTGCAATCCGTCAAGCGGGGACGCACCATCTCGGTGGTGCTACCTGCCCTCAACGAGGCCGAGACCGTCGGCTCGGTGATCGAGACGATCACCCCGATGCTCGGCGGTCTGGTGGACGAACTCATCGTGCTGGACTCCGGTTCCACCGATGACACCGAGAAGATGGCTGTGGCGGCGGGCGCCCGCGTGGTGCACCGCGAGGAAGCACTCCCGGGCATTGCGCCCCGGCCGGGCAAGGGCGAAGCGCTCTGGCGGTCGCTGGCCGCCACCACGGGCGACATCATCGTGTTCATCGATTCCGACCTCATCGATGCCGACCCGCTGTTCGTTCCCCGGCTGGTCGGACCGATGCTCACGGTCGATGACATCCATCTCGTCCGGGGGTTCTACCGCCGGCCCCTGCGGTTGCGCGGTGGCGAGGACGCCACCGGTGGCGGACGGGTCACCGAACTGGTGGCGCGCCCGCTGCTGGCCGCGCTGCGCCCCGAACTCAGCGCCGTGCTGCAGCCCCTCGGCGGGGAGTACGCCGGGAGCCGCGAACTGCTGACGTCGGTGCCGTTCGCGCCCGGCTACGGGGTGGAGATCGGCATCCTCATCGATACCTATGACCGCTACGGCCTCGACGCCATCGCCCAGGTGAACCTCGGTGTCCGCACCCACCGCAACCGGCCGCTGGCCGAACTCGGGCCGATGAGCCGGCAGATCATCGCCACCCTGCTGGGCCGCTGCGGCCTGCCCGACTCCGGGGCGGGACTGACCCAGTTCGTCGCCGGCACAGACGGCGACGATGCCCTGCACACCCGCATCTCGACGGTGTCCCAGGCCGACCGGCCCCCGATGAACACCGTGGCACGGTGAGGCAGGATCGATCCCGTGACGCTGATCCTGCTGTACCTGGTGGTCTTGATCCTGGTGGCCGTCGTCCTGTTCGGGGTGGCGAGTCTGCTCTTCGGCCGCGGCGAGCAACTGCCGCCGCTGCCGCGCGGTACAACCGCCACGGTGCTGCCGGCCTCCGGGTCACCGGGGCCGACGTCGAAGCGGTGAAGTTCGCCCAGGTGCTGCGCGGCTATAAGACCGCTGAGGTGGACTGGGTGCTGCAGCGGCTCGGCGCGGAACTCGACGGGCTGCGTGCCGAGGTCGAGGTGTTGCGGGCCGCCCGCCAGGACTCACCGCAGCCCGGTAACTAGCGGCGGGCTCGCTCGAAGTGACCGAACCCGGCGACGGCCGGACGCGGTGCCCATGGGCGGCCACCGGCTCGGAGTTGATGCGCGATTACCACGACCGCGAATGGGGAAGACCGCTGCGCGGGCGCACCGAACTGTTCGAGCGGATCAGCCTCGAGGCGTTCCAGAGCGGCCTGTCGTGGCTGGTGATTCTGCGCAAGCGCGCGGACTTCCGGCGGGCCTTCGACGGCTTCGACCCCGACACCGTGGCGGGCTACACCGAGACTGACGTCGACCGGCTGATGGCCGACCCCGGGATCGTGCGCAACCGCGCCAAAATCGAGGCGACGATCACCAACGCGCGTGCCGTGGCCGGCCTCGGCACCGACCTCGGCGGCCTGCTGTGGTCTTTCGCGCCCCCGGCGCGGCCCCGCCCGGCTACGGCGGCCGATGTGCCATCGCACACGCCCGAGTCGGTGGCACTGGCCCGCGAACTGCGCGGCCGGGGGTTCCGGTTTGTTGGTCCCACCACGGCATATGCACTGATGCAGGCGACCGGGATGGTCGATGATCACATCCGGGAATGCTGGGTCCCGCGCGGGTGAAGATCGGCGGATTCACACCCCGGGCCGCTGATAGTGAACAATGGAAAACACTAGAATCACGGTCGGCATCGGCACACTCGGTGCGACGGGCCTGCTCAGATCTGGAGGGAGCACTCGATGGCGGCGATGAAGCCGCGGACCGGAGACGGTCCGCTGGAAGCGACCAAAGAGGGACGCGGCATCGTGATGCGGGTGCCATTGGAAGGCGGCGGCCGCCTGGTCGTCGAGTTGACCCCGGACGAGGCCGCCGCATTGGGCGACGAACTCAAGGGCGTCACCAGCTAACTGCTCTACCGGCGAAACCCCGCGGATGCTCGCGGGGTTTCGTGCTGCGGTGGCTGTTTCAGCCGGACACCGTGCGGTAGATCTCAAGGGTCTGTTCGGCGATACGCGCCCAGGAAAACTCGTCGATGCAACGCTGCCGGCCGGCCGCCCCGTAGGTCGCGGCTCGTTGCGGATCGGCCACCATCGCGTTGACCGCATCGGCCAATCGCGCCTCGAACCCGGCGATATCGGCCGGGTCGTAGTGGACCAGTGTGCCGGTCACCCCGTCGGAGACCACTTCGGGGATCCCCCCGACGTCGGAGGCCTCGCGGACCGCCGCGGCGCGCTCGCGGTAGGCCGAGGCGTTCGGCAGCGCGGCCGCCGTGCAGCAGAGCACGAGCCGGTCGAGCCGGTCCGCCGCGTTGGCGGCCAGCCACATGCCGACCATGCCGCCCAGTGAG
>JAIOQK010000147.1 GCA_021413425.1 Mycobacterium sp. | reverse complement strand
ATCAGCGACTGCCCGCGGCCCATGTCGCCGGCTACGAACACCCCCTCGACGGTGGTCTGGAAGTCACCGTTGCGGGCGACGTTGCCCCGATCGGTGAGCTCCACGCCCAGCTCAGAGACCAGACCGGGGCGCTCCGGGCCGACGAAGCCCATCGCCAGCAGCACCAGGTCGGCGCCCAGTTCGAAGTCCGTGCCCTCGACCTTCTCGAAGCGGCCGTCGCGCATCTCCACCTCGTGGGCGCGCAGGCCGGTGACGCGGCCGTCGGCGCCGATGAAGCGTTCGGTGTTGACCGAAAACACCCGCTCGCCGCCCTCCTCGTGGGCCGAGGACACCCGGTACATCAGCGGGTAGGTCGGCCACGGGGTGACGTCGGCGCGGTGCTCGGGGGGGCGCGGCATGATCTCGAACTGGTGCACGCTGCGGGCACCCTGGCGCAGCGCGGTGCCCAGGCAGTCCGCGCCGGTGTCGCCGCCGCCGATGATGATGACCCGCTTGCCGTGCGCGGTGATGGGCGGCTGGCCCTCGCCGTCGAGCACCGGGTCCCCCTGGGTGGCCTTGTTGGCCCACGGCAGGTACTCCATGGCCTGATAGATGCCTTCGAGTTCGCGGCCCGGGATCGGCAGGTCGCGCCAGTCGGTAGCACCGCCGGCCAGCACCACCGCGTCGAAACGCTCACGCAGTTCCTCGGCGGTGATGTCCACGCCGACGTCGACGCCGGCGACGAACTTCGTGCCCTCGGCCTCCATCTGCGCCAGGCGGCGGTCGATGTGGCGCTTCTCCATCTTGAACTCGGGGATGCCGTAGCGCAGCAGGCCGCCGATGCGGTCGGCGCGCTCGAACACCGTCACGTCATGGCCGGCCCGGGTGAGTTGCTGTGCCGCGGCCAGCCCGGCGGGCCCGGAGCCCACGACGGCAACCGTCTTACCGGTCAGCAGGTGAGGCGGGTTGGGCACCACCCAGCCCTGCTCGAAGGCGTTGTCGATGATCTCGACCTCGACCTGCTTGATGGTCACCGGGTCGGCGTTGATGCCGAGCACGCAGGACGCCTCACACGGCGCCGGGCATAGCCGGCCGGTGAACTCGGGGAAGTTATTGGTGGCGTGCAGCCGCTCGATGGCATCCTGCCAGCGGTCGCGGTAGACCAGGTCGTTCCATTCGGGGATCAGGTTACCCAGCGGGCAGCCGTTGTGGCAGAACGGGATTCCACAGTCCATACAGCGGGAGGCCTGGTGCTGCAGGGCCTCGTGGTCGAAGTCCTCGTAGACCTCTTTCCAGTCCCGCAGCCGCAGCGGCACCGGCCGCCGCGGCGGCAACTCGCGCTCGGTGTACTTGAGGAAACCGCTCGGGTCAGCCACGGGACGCCGCCATGATCGCCTCATCGACGTCGGCGCCGGTGCGCTCGGCTTCGGCGATGGCCGCCAGCACATTCTTGTAGTCGCGCGGCATCACCTTCACGAAATCTCCCACCTGTTGCGGCCAGCCGTCCAGAACGCGCGCCGCCACAGCGGAATCCGTGGCATCGCGGTGGGCGACGAGCGTCTCGTGCAGCCACGCGACGTCATCGTCGTCGAGTTGTTCGAGTTCCACCATTTCGGGGTTGAGGTTGCCGGCGAGTTTGTCCGCCGGGTCGTAGACGTAGGCGATGCCGCCGGACATGCCCGCGGCGAAGTTGCGCCCGGTCGAGCCGAGGATCACCACCTTGCCGCCGGTCATGTACTCGCATCCGTGATCGCCGACACCCTCCACGACGGCGTGCGCGCCGGAGTTGCGCACCGCGAACCGCTCACCGACGGTGCCGCGGATGAACGCCTCGCCGCTGGTGGCGCCGAAGAGGATCACGTTGCCGCCGATGATGTTGTCCTCGGCCACGTATCCGGCCGGGGCGCGATCCGAGGGGCGCACCACGATCCGCCCGCCGGACAGTCCCTTGCCGACGTAGTCATTGGCGTCGCCGTAGACCCGCAGCGTGATGCCGCGTGGCAGGAATGCGCCGAAGCTGTTGCCGGCGGAGCCCTCGAAGGTGACGTCGATGGTGCCGTCGGGCAGGCCGTCGCCGCCATAGGCCTTGGTGACCTCGTGGCCGAGCATGGTGCCCACGGTCCGGTTGGTGTTGGCGATCTTCATCGAGAACCGCACCGGGGTTTTGGAGTCCAGCGCCTCGCGGCACTGCGCGATCAGCTGCTGATCGAGTGCTTTGTCCAGACCGTGGTCCTGGCGCGAACTGCAGTACAGGTCCTGGTTCATGAATGCCGATTCCGCCTCGTGCAGCACCGGGGTCAGGTCCAGCTTGTGGGCCTTCCAGTGCTCGGCGGCGCGTGGCGAAGCCGAACTCCTCGGCGCCCAGCAGCGCGGCGACGACGACGTCACGGCCGGTCTTGAGCTGGCCGTCCACCTGGACCACGATCCGGTCGCGCAGTCCGTTGAGCAGCAGCGTCTGCTGGGTCTCGGCGAGGCCGAGTTCCCACGGTGCGCCGGCGTGCTTCATCGACGTCAGCGGGGTGGCGCCGGTGCCGCCGTCATGCCCGGAGATCAGCACCACGTCGGCGTGCGCCTTGGACACTCCGGCGGCGACCGTGCCGACGCCGTTCTCGCTGACCAGCTTCACGTGGATGCGGGCGGCGGGGTTGGCGTTCTTCAGGTCATAGATCAGCTGCGCGAGATCCTCGATGGAATAGATGTCGTGGTGCGGGGGAGGAGAGATCAGTCCCACACCCGGGGTGGAGTGACGCACCTCGGCCACCCACGGGTACACCTTGTGGCCCGGAAGCTGTCCGCCCTCACCGGGTTTGGCGCCCTGGGCCATCTTGATCTGGATGTCGGTGCAGTTGGTCAGGTAGTGGCTGGTGACGCCGAAGCGCCCGGAAGCCACCTGCTTGATGGCGCTGCGGCGCGAGTCGCCGTTAGCGTCGGGGGTGAAGCGGCTGACGGCCTCGCCGCCCTCACCGGAGTTGGACCGCGCGCCCAGTCGGTTCATGGCGATGGCCAGCGTCTCGTGCGCCTCGGCCGAGATCGAGCCGAAGCTCATCGCCCCGGTGGAGAAGCGCTTGACGATCTCGCTGGCCGGTTCGACCTCCTCGATCGGAATGGGCGCGCGCACACCGTCCTTGAACGTCAACAGCCCGCGCAGCGAGGCGATCCGCTCGCTCTGGTCGTCGATGAGCTTCGTGTACTCCTTGAAGATCGAGTACTGCCCGGTACGAGTGGAGTGCTGCAGCTTGAACACCGTGTCGGGGTTGAACAGGTGGTACTCACCCTCGCGGCGCCACTGGTACTCCCCGCCCACCTCAAGTTCGCGGTGCGCGCGCTCGTCGGGCCGGTCGAGGTAGGCCAGTTGGTGCCGCGCCGCGACGTCGGCGGCGATGTCGTCGAGGTCGACACCGCCGACGGGGCAGTTCAGCCCGGTGAAGTACTCGTCGAGCACGGACTGGGAGATGCCGATGGCCTGGAACAGTTGCGCGCCGGTGTAGGAGGCGACGGTGGAGATGCCCATCTTCGACATCACCTTCAGCACACCCTTGCCGGCGGCCTTGATGTAGTTGCTCAGCGCCTTCTCGCGGTCGATCCCGGTGATCACGTCGCGGTCGATCATGTCGGAGATCGACTCGAACGCCATGTAGGGGTTGATCGCCCCGGCGCCGAAGCCGATCAGCATCGCCATGTGGTGCACCTCGCGGGCGTCACCGGACTCGACCACCAGACCCACCTGGGTGCGGGTGCGTTCGCGCACCAGGTGGTGGTGTACGGCGGCCACCGACAGCAGCGAGGGGACCGGCGCGTGGGTCTCGTTGGACTCGCGGTCGCTCAGGATCAGGATCCGCGCGCCGTCGGCGATCGCCTGCGATGCCGCGGCCCGGATGTCGTCGAGCGCGCGGCCCAGGCCGGCGCCGCCCTTGGCGACCGGGTAGAGGCAGCGGATGACCGCCGCGCGCATCCCGTGCTTGTGACCGTTCACCTCGTCGTCGGGGTCGAGGTTCACCAGCTTGGCCAGTTCGTGGTTCCGCAGGATCGGCTGCGGCAACAGGATCTGGTGACACGACTCGCGGGTCGGGTTGAGCAGATCACCCTCCGGGCCGAGGGTGGCCGACAGGCTGGTGACCACCTCTTCGCGGATGGCGTCCAGTGGCGGGTTGGTCACCTGGGCGAAGAGCTGCTGGAAGTAGTCGAACAACATCCGCGGCCGCGACGACAACACGGCGATGGGTGTGTCGGTGCCCATCGACCCCAGCGCCTCAATGCCGGTGCGCGCCATCGGCGTCACCAGCATATTGAGTTCCTCGTAGGTGTAGCCGAATGCCAGCTGGCGCAACACAACCCGGTGGTGCGGCATCCGGATGTAGGGGCCCTGCGGCAGGTCGTCGAGGTGGAACTGCTCGGACTCCAGCCACTGCGCATACGGGTGTTCGGCGGCCAGGTCGGTCTTGATCTCCTCGTCGGAGATGATTCGGCCCTGGGCGGTGTCCACCAGGAACATCCGGCCGGGCTGAAGCCGCATCCGCTTGACCACCCGCGCCGGGTCGAGGTCGAGAACGCCGGCCTCTGATGCCATGACCACCAGACCGTCGTCGGTGACCCAGATGCGCGAGGGGCGCAGGCCGTTGCGGTCGAGCACCGCGCCGACGACGGTGCCGTCGGAGAACACCACCGAGGCCGGTCCGTCCCACGGTTCCATCAGCGCGGCGTGATAGGCGTAGAACGCCCGGCGCGCCGGATCCATGGTGTCGTTGCGCTCCCAGGCCTCCGGGATCATCATCAACACCGCATGCGGCAGGCTGAACCCGCCGAGGTGCAGCAGTTCGAGCACCTCGTCGAAGCGCGCCGAGTCCGAGGCGCCGGGGGTGCAGACCGGGAAGATCTTCTCCACGTCGGGGCCGAACGCGTCGGTGGAGATCAGCGCCTCACGCGCGCGCATCCAGTTCTCGTTGCCGGTGACGGTGTTGATCTCGCCGTTGTGGGCGATGCGGCGGAACGGGTGTGCCAGTGGCCAGGACGGGAAGGTGTTGGTGGAGAAGCGGGAGTGCACCACGCCCAGCGCGCTGTCCATCCGCTCGTCCTGCAGGTCGATATAGAAGGCCTTCAACTGCGGGGTGGTCAGCATGCCCTTGTAGATCAGGGTGCGGCCGGACAGGCTGGGGAAGTAGACGGTCTCGCGGCCGGGGCCGTCCTGGCCGGGGCCCTTGGTGCCCAGTTCGTGCTCGGCGCGCTTGCGGATCACATACGCCTTGCGCTCCAGGTCCATGCCGGAGGCGCTCGGGTCCATCCCGTCGCTTCGCTCGCCCCAGCCGATGAACAGCTGGCGGAAGGTGGGCATGGCGTCGCGGGCCAGCGCGCCGAGCGAGGAGTCGTCGGTGGGCACCTCACGCCAGCCCAGGACGGTCAGGCCCTCGGATTCGACGATCTTCTCCAGCGACTCACACGCCAGGGCGGCCTCGCGGGCGGACTGCGGCAGGAAGGCGATGCCGGTCGCGTAGCTGCCCTCGGCGGGCAGATCGAAGTCCACCACGGCGCGCAGGAAGGTGTCGGGGACCTG
>JAIOQK010000140.1 GCA_021413425.1 Mycobacterium sp. | reverse complement strand
GGGCTACGGGCTGACACTGCACCGCGATTACCACGGCGAGTTCGATTACAACCTGCGGTTCAAACCGGTCGGCGGCTTCCCCATCACCTACGGGTGGATCAACGCCGTGCGCCGAGCGCAGGCCCGGCTGCACCGCGGACTGGATGTCGGCGTGCCCAACCTGGTGCTGCGCTCCGACCACACCGTCGCTGAGACGTCCGGGGCAGCCGGTGCCGCCGGGGCCGCCGGGGCTGAAGCCATGCAGCGCGGCGACGCGGTTCTCGACGTCGATCACATCGCCCGGTGGGCCGGATGTATCGGCAACCGCACCAGCATCGTCCCGGTGGCCGACGCCAAGCACGACGTCTTCCTGTCATTGGCCGAACCGCGCCGGCAGGCTTACACCGAACTCGACATCTGGCTCGATGCCGAAGGCTTCTGAGCCCAGCGCTCCTCGAATCGGCCGAATCGCCAGATCGCCAACGCCCCGACCCATGTCAGCGCGAACAGTCCGATGATGACGAAGCCGACGATGTTGAGGTCCAGGCCCACGACCCAGTCCCAGAATCCACCGTGCAGGCCGAGTTGCCCGGCGAGCAGGCTGAGCAGTTGGGCGGTCCCGACGATGAGCGCCACCGCGACCGACAGCCCGGTGACGGTGATGTTGTAGTACACCTTGCGCACCGGCTTGGAGAACGCCCACCCGTAGGCGAAGTTCATGAAGGAGCCGTCGATGGTGTCGAGCAGGCTCATACCCGCGGCGAAGATCACCGGCAGGCACAGGATGGCGTACCAGGGCAGGCCGGCGGCCGCGCTGGTACCGGCCAGCACCAGGAGCGCCACCTCGGTGGCGGTGTCGAAGCCAAGGCCGAACAGCATGCCCAGCGGGTACATCTGCCATGACTTGCGGATCGACCGGGTGAACCGCCCGAAGAACCGGTTGAACAGTCCGCGGTTGTTGAGTTGGGCCTCCAACTCGGCCTCGTCGAAGTGACCGCGCCGCATGGCGCCGAACACCCGGAGGATCCCGGCCAGGACCACGATGTTGATGACGGCGATCAGATAGAGGAAGAAACCTGAGATGCTGGCGCCGATGAGCCCGGTGTAGTGGTGCAGCGCGGAGGTCTCGTCGCGCACGGGGCCGATCACCGAACTCACCCCCAGCGAGATCACCGCCGCGAGGGCGAACACCACCGTCGAATGACCGAGCGAGAAGAAGAAGCCGACGCCGAGCGGACGGTGGCCCTCGGCCATCAGGGTGCGGGTGGTGTTGTCGATCGCGGCGATGTGGTCGGCGTCGAAGGCGAGCCGCAACCCCAGCGCGTAGGCCGTCAACCCGACTCCGATGCCCAGCACTTTGTCGCCGACATCGAGATGCTGGGGAGCGACCAGGAATACCAGGGTTCCCCAGCCGATCACGTGCAGGGCGGTGATGACCCCGAACATCGCGGCCATGCGTGCCCATTCGGCCGGGGTGAGCAACCCACGCAGCCGCCTCCACGTCACGCCCGGGCACGCTATCAGCGCAACCAGGGGTCTGCGGGGGATTCGCCCGCGGTATGGTCAGAACCGTTGTAGTTCCGGCGGTGTGAGAAATCCGGTGAGATTCCGGTGCGGTCGCGCCACTGTGTCCGGGCGACGCGGCCCCATGGCCCGTCTCCGGTAGCCAGACCTCGCCACCGGAACATCCCACGACGGGGACGCGCCATCCCCAGCGGAGGTCTGCCATGGCAGCGCGCCGGATGCCCGGTTCCTGGACGCGCGCCGACGTGCGTCAACTCGCTCCGATGCTGGCCGTGGTCGCTGCGCTACACGTTCTCGGTTTCGGCGCGCTGATCGCGATGGCACCGCGGGAGTACCACGTCGGCGCGCAGGTGTTCTCGATCGGCCTGGGTCTGACCGCCTACATGTTCGGGCTGCGGCACGCCTTCGACGCCGACCACATCGCCGCGATCGACAATGTCACCCGCAAACTCTCCGCCGACGGCGCCCGGCCCAGGTCGGTCGGGTTCTGGTTCGCACTGGGCCATTCGGCGATGGTGGTGGTACTGGCACTGGTCGTGGTCGGAGCGACCAGTGCCGCGGGCGCCCTGCTCGACGACGGCTCCCCGGCCCGCCGTGCGCTCGGCATCGCCGGAACGCTGGCCTCCGGCGGGTTTCTGCTGGCCATCGCGTTGGTCAACGCCGTTGCACTGGTGGCACTGTGGCGCGTGCTCACCGCGATGCGCGCCGGGAACTCCGATCGCGCCGCACTGGCGGCGGGAGCGGACACCCGCGGCCTGCTGGGCCGCATCCTGCATCCGGTGATCAGCCGCATCCGCCGGCCGCATCAGATGGCAATGGTCGGGGCGCTGTTCGGCCTGGGCTTCGACACCGCCACCGAGGTGGCACTGCTGGCGCTGGCGGGAACCGGTGCCGCCGCCGGGATGCCGTGGTACGCGGTGCTGATCCTGCCGGTGCTGTTCGCGGCCGGGATGACCCTGATGGACACCGTCGACGGGGTGTTCATGGCCGCGGCCTACGACTGGGCGCTGACCAACCCCATGCGCAAGGTGTTCTACAACCTCACCATCACCGGCCTGTCGGTCGCGGTGGCCGGTGCGATCGGCACCATCGAGTTGGTGTCGGTGGCGCGCGACCTCGGCTGGACCAACCCGGTGAGCGACGCGGTCAGCGGGATGAGCCTGGAGGGGGCCGGGTTCATCATGGTGGGTCTGTTCGCAGCGACCTGGGCGGTGGCGCTGGTGTTCTGGCGGATGCAGCGCCGCCGCCGGCGGGCTACAGCGGGGTGACGTAGGCGGAGCTGATGCCGCCGTCCACCAGGAATGTGGAAGCGGTGATGAACGAGGCGTCGTCACTGGCGAGGAAGGCGACCGCCGCGGCGAGTTCGTCGGCCTCGGCGAAGCGCCCCAGCGGAATGTGTACCAGCCGCCGTGCCGCCCGCTCGGGGTCTTTGGCGAACAGCTCCTGCAGCAGCGGGGTGTTGACCGGACCCGGGCACAAGGCGTTGACGCGGATGCCCTGGCGGGCGAACTGCACGCCGAGTTCGCGGCTCATCGCCAGCACACCGCCCTTGGAGGCGGTGTAGGAGATCTGCGAGGTCGCCGAGCCCATCACCGCGACGAACGACGCTGTGTTGATGATCGAGCCTCGCCCCGCCGGGACCATGTGCCGCAACGCCGCCCGGCAGCACAGGTAGACGCTCGTGAGGTTGACGTCCTGCACCCGCTGCCAGGCCGGTAGTCCGGTGGTCTCGATGAGGTCGTCGTCCGGCGGTGAGATTCCGGCGTTGTTGAAGGCGATATCGACGCGGCCGTACCTCGCCGCGGCGGTGTCGAACAGGTTGTCCACCGCGGCCTCGTCGGCGACGTCGACCGCCACGAAGGTGCCGCCGAGTTCCTCGGCGACGGGTTCGCCGGTCGCGGGGTCGATGTCACCCACCACGATCGTGGCGCCCTCGGCGTGCATCCGCCGGGCAGTCGCCAGGCCGATACCGCTTGCTGCGCCGGTGATCACCGCAACCCGCCCGGCCAGCCGCTGGGTGAGATCGACTTGTGCCCAATCCCGAGTCACTTCGTTCCTGCCCTCCGGCGTCACTGAGCTTCTCCCATCGCGAAGAACACGTTCTTGGTCTCGGTGAAATGCTCCGGTGCGTCAGGTCCGAGTTCGCGGCCCAGGCCCGAGCGTTTGAACCCCCCGAAGGGAGTGCTGTAGCGAACCGACGAGTGCGAGTTGACGCTGAGGTTTCCGGACTCGACGGCCCGCGACACCCGCAGCGCGCGGGAGAGGTTCTCGGTCCAGATCGAGCCCGAGAGTCCGTAGTCGGTGGCGTTGGCCAACGCGATCGCGTCGGCCTCGTCGTCGAACGGCAGCACCGCGACCACGGGGCCGAAGATCTCCTCGGTGACGGTGCGGTCTCCGCGGTCCGGGATCAGCACCGTGGGCGGGAACCAATATCCGGGCCCGCTCGGCGCATGACCACGGAATGCAACCGGAGCACCGTCGGGCACATATGCCGCCACCGACTCGAAGTGCGTGCGCGACACCAGCGGCCCCATCTCGGTCCCGCGGTCGGTAGGGTCGCCCACCGCAATACTGCGCACCGCCGGTTCGAGTAACTCCATGAAGCGATCGAAGACGCTGCGCTGCACCAGGATCCGGCTGCGGGAGCAGCAGTCCTGGCCGGCGTTGTCGAAGACGCCGTTGGGGGCGGTCGCCGCCGCACGCTCGAGATCGCAGTCGGCGAAGACGATGTTCGCGCTCTTGCCGCCCAACTCCAGGGTGACCCGTTTGATCTGCTTGGCCGCGCCGGCCATCACATGGGTGCCGATCTCGGTGGAACCGGTGAAGACCAGTTTTCCGATGTCGGGGTGGGTGATGAACCGCTCCCCCACCACGCTGCCCTTGCCGGGCAGCACCTGGAAGAGGCCGGGCGGCAATCCGGCCTCGATCGCCAACTCGCCGAGCCGGATGCTGGTCAGCGGCGTCCATTCGGCGGGCTTGAGCACCACGGCGTTGCCGGCCGCCAGCGCCGGCGCGAAACCCCACGACGCGATCGGCATCGGGAAGTTCCACGGGGTGATCACCCCGATGACTCCGATCGGCTCGTGAAAGGTGACGTCGAGGCCTCCGGCGACGGGAATCTGGCGGCCGCTGAGGCGTTCCGGCGCCGCCGCGTAGTACTGCAGCACATCGCGGACGTGGCCGGCCTCCCACTCGGCGGCCGACACCGGATGGCCCGAGTTGGCCACCTCGAGGGCGGCGAGTTCGCCGACGTGGGAGTCCACCACCGCGGCGAAGGCGCGCAGTGCTGCCGCACGCTCGGCCGGGGCCAGCACGGCCCAGGATTTCTGGGCGACCTTGGCGCGTGCCACCGCGTCATCGACGGCGGCGGCGTCGCACTGCTCGACGCTGCGCAGCGGCTCCTCGGTGGCCGGATTGATCAGCACGGTGGTGGCGGTCATGGGTTCACCCTGTCAGTCGCCCGCCGGGTCGCACGCTGAAGGGCGCCATCGACATCAGTCGCCCGCGCGCGGGCGGCCTCGACGAGGCCGGCGAACAGCCGTAGATCGTCGAGGGTCTCCTCTGGATGCCACTGCACCGCCAGCACGAAATCGTCACCCGGGCGCTCCACCGCCTCGATGACGTCGTCACCGGTGGCGCTGACCACCAGCCCCGCCCCCAGTTCGGCGATCCCCTGATGGTGGTAGCACTGCGCCTCGATGGACTGCCCGATCAGCCCGGCCAGCCGGCTGCCCTCGACGGTGCGCACCGTCGAGGTGGAGAACACCGCCTCGCCGCGCTGATGGCGGCCGTGGCCGACGACGTCGGGCAGGTGCTGGTGCAGCGTGCCGCCGAGGGCCACATTGAGCACCTGAGCGCCGCGGCAGATGCCGAGGGTCGGCACGCGGCGGCGCAGCGCCGCGGACAGCAGGGCGAATTCCCACGCATCGCGGTCGGTCGCAGGCTCGTCGGTGGCCGGATGCGGCGGGTGGCCGTAGTAGGCCGGGTCGACGTCGCGCCCGCCGGTGATGATCAGCCCGTCGACGCCGTCGATGACCCGGTCCGCGATCTGCCCGTCGACCGGTTGCGGGGGCAGCAGGGCGGCGATCCCACCGGCCCGGGTGACCCCGTCGAGGTAGACCGCGGGCAGGAAACTGGCGCGGGTGTCCCAGACCCCGGAGCTGGCCCGCTGGAGATAGGTGGTCAAGCCGATCACCGGCGGCTGCGAGTGCCCGCTAGAAGCGTTCAAACCCGCGCACCCTCTCCCAGTCGGTGACCGATGCGTTGAACGCCGCCACCTCGATCCGCGCGGCGTTGAGGTAGTGCTCCACCACCTCGTCGCCGAAAGCGGCGCGGGCGATCGTGGACGCCTCGAACAACTCCGCCGCCTCGGCCAGCGTGGTGGGCAGCTGTGCGGCGCCGCCGGAGTAGGCGTTTCCCTGAAACGGCTCGGGGAGGGTGAGTTCGTTGTCGATGCCGTGCAGCCCCCCGGCGATCATCGCCGCGACGGCCAGGTACTGGTTGACGTCCCCGCCGGGTGCGCGGTTCTCCATCCGCATGGAGTGGCCGCGGCCGACGACCCGCAGCGCGCAGGTGCGATTGTCCATACCCCAGGCGATCGCCGTCGGAGCGAAGCTGCCGGGGGTGAATCGCTTGTATGAGTTGATGTTAGGTGCGTACAGCAGGCTGAACTCGCGCAGCGTAGCGAGTTGACCGGCGATGAAATGAGAGAACAGCTCTGACATCTGATGCGGGCGGGTGTCGTCGGCGAATACCGCACTGCCATCGGTGCCGCGCAACGACATGTGGATGTGGCAGCTGTTGCCTTCCCGCTCGTCGAACTTCGCCATGAAGGTCAGGCTCTTGCCGTGCTGGTCGGCGATCTCCTTGGCGCCGTTCTTGTAAATGGTGTGGTTGTCGCAGGTCACCAAAGCGTCGTTGTAGCGGAACGCGATCTCCTGCTGGCCAGGGTTGCACTCGCCCTTGACGCCCTCGCAGTACATGCCCGCGCCGTCCATGCCGAGCCGGATGTCTCGCAGCAGCGGCTCTATCCGGGTCGAGGCGTGTATGGCGTAGTCGACGTTGTAGTCACTGGCCTTGCGCATGTTGCGGTAGCCGGCCGCCCAGGCGTCCCGGTAGCCGTCGCCGAAGACGATGAACTCCAGTTCGGTGCCGACTAAGGCCGCCAGCCCGCGCTGCGCCAGCCGGTCGAGTTGGGCGGCAGCAATGGTGCGCGGTGCGGCCACCACCGGGGCGCCGTCGATCCGCGTCAGATCGGCGATCACCAGCGCGGTGCCCGGCAGCCACGGAATGACCCGCAGCGTGCTCATATCGGGGCGCATCACCATGTCGCCGTAGCCGGACTCCCAACTCGACATGGCGTAGCCGCTGACGGTGTTCATATCGACGTCGACGGCCAGCAGGTAGTTGCAGCACTCGGCGCCGTGTGCGGCGACCTCCTCGATGAACAGCCGGGCGGCCACCCGCTTGCCGGTCAGCCGGCCTTGCATATCGGCGAAGGCGACGATCACCGTGTCGATCTCGCCGCCGGCCATCAGTCGTTCCAGTTCGCCGAGGGTCAATAGCCCCCGTCGGCGTCCGGCGCCATGAGTTCCGGTGCCCTCAGATGTCATACCTGCGCTCCCTTGAATCGCTGGCCCAAGGTTTACACGACGGACACCGAAAAGGTAGGACGACGGCCCGCACATCGGCCTAGTGTGCTACCACTGCCCGCGGCACCGACCGCGCACGACGAAGGAGACGGCTGTGCCCGAGGGTCACGAACTTCTCGACGAGGACGAACTGCATCTGGCCAGGCTGGGCTACACCCAGGAATTACAGCGATCCTGGTCGGGTTTCTCCAACTTCGCGATCTCCTTCTCCATCATCTCGATCCTGGCGGGCTGCTTCACCTCCTTCGGGCTGGGCTGGAACAACGGCGGGCCGGCCGCGATCGCCTGGGGCTGGCCGATCCTGTCCGCCTTCATCCTGCTGATCGGCCTGTGCATGTCCGAGCTGGTGTCGGCGTACCCGACCTCCGGCGGGATCTACTGGTGGGCGGCCAAACTCGGCGGGCCGAAGGCCGGTTACTACACCGGCTGGCTGAACCTGATCGGGCTGACCGCCATCCTCGCGTCGGTCGCCTATGGCAGCGCCACCTTCCTGGACCTCACCCTGGGCACCCTCAGTGAGAACTGGCTGGCGGGTTACAGCCTGCAGCGGACGTTCCTGATGTTCCTCGCGATCCTGGTGGTGGTCGCCGTGATCAACATCTTCTCCAGCCACCTGCTGGCGGTCATCAACAACATCTCGGTGTGGTGGCATGTGGCCGGTGCCACCGCAGTGATCGCGATCCTGTTCCTCGTCCCCGAACGGCATGCCAGCGTCTCGGATGTGTTCGCCCGGACCATCAACAACAGCGGCATGTTCGGCGGATCCACCTCCAGCTGGGGCTGGTTGCTGTTCGTGCTGCCGATCTCGGCAATCCTCACCCAGTACACGATCACCGGCTACGACGCCTCCGCGCACCTGTCGGAGGAGACCAAGAGCGCGGCCAATGCCGCCGCCAAAGGCATCTGGCGCTCGATCTTCTACTCGGCGATCGGCGGCTGGATCCTGCTGCTGTCGTTCCTATTCGCCGTCCAGGACGCCGACGCGGTGTCCAAGGCCGGCGGTGCGGTGGCGGCCATCTTCGGACAGGCGCTGGACTCGAAGTGGGCCGCGCTGGTGCTCTTCATCTCCACCGCGGGCCAGCTGTTCTGCACGACCGCCTGCCAGACCAGTTCGTCGCGAATGTTGTTCGCCTTCAGCCGCGATCGCGCGGTGCCGGGTCACCAGTTGTGGTCGAAGATCAACGCCAACCGCGTCCCGGCCAACGCAGTGATGATCACCGCCGCGACCGCCGCCCTGCTGACCGTGCCCGCTCTGGTGGAGGTGGATATCAACGGCGCACCGGTACCGGTGGCGTTCTTCGCGGTGGTGTCCATCGGCGTGGTGGGCCTATACCTGTGTTTCGCCGTGCCGATCTACTACCGCTGGAAAGCCGGTGACGCCTTCAGGGTCGGCAGCTGGAATCTGCGCGGCCACCACCGGTGGATGGCGCCGCTGGCGATCGCTGAAATCCTCATCACCTCGGCCGTCGCGATGTTCCCCACGTCCTTGGGCGGCATGCCGTGGGATCCCAGCTTCGAGTGGAAGTTCGTCAACTACACCCCACTGGTGGTGTTCGGCGTGCTGATTCTGCTGTGGTTGTACTGGCATCTGTCGGTGAAGAAGTGGTTCACCGGACCGGTGCGTCAGGTGGACGAGACCGGTCGGCAGTTGGACGGGGTCAACTAGACCCGGGCGCGTGAACCGGGCGCTGATGCGATCAGCGGACCAAGTCGATCAGCGGACCGCTTGGCACGCGGCGAGGTCGAGACGATGCCCAGCACGGCGATTGCCAGCCCCAGTGCGCAGGTGAATCGCCACAGCGGGTCGGCCCCGGCGGTGAAGTCACCCATGGGGGGCGACAAAGCGCCGGCCGCCAGAATGCCACTGACAGCGACGCCCACACTGATGCCAACCTGCTTGCTGGTACTGGTGATTCCCGCCGCCGCGCCGGCCCGGTCCTGCGGCATACCGCTGACTGCGGCGTAGTTGATCGGCACAGTGACCATGCCGAAGGTGATGCCGAAGGTTACGAAGATCATCATGAGCAACCATTGCGGTGCCATCGGCGTCAGATAGATCAGCATCATCGACATCGCGGCGGTCATCAGCCCGGCGATGATCAGCGACGGCCGGGTGCCGAACCGTCCGACCAGTCGGCCCGAAATCGGGGAGGACACCACGACGACGAACCCCACCGGGAGCAGCAACAGACCAGCGTGTACGGCGGACAAGCCCCGCCAACCCTGGAGGTAAATCGACATCATGAACAGGAACGCTCCCCAGACGATGAAAACGAATAGCGCGGTCAGCGCCGCCGCGGTGAATGGAATGGAGCGGAAGTACCGCAGATCGACAAACGGCGAGTGGTGACGCGACTCGTAACGCAGAAAGCCCGCGAACGCGCACACGGTGGCGGCCGCGGCCACCATGATCAACGGATGTGTCCAGTATCGGCCGGGACTCTCGATCAGGACGAACACCAGACCGAAGAGGCTGCCGGCGGCCAGCAGTTGCCCGACCGGATCCACGGCACGAATCTCCGCTGATCGACTTTCCGGCACGAGCAGCGCACACGCGACGATGGCGACCGCACCGATCGGCAGGTTGATCCAGAACACCGAGCGCCAACCGAACAGGTCGATGAGCCCTCCGCCCGCGAACGGTCCCAGTGCCAGCGCGCCGCCGAAGACCGCCCCCCAGATACCAATCGCGCGGGCCCGTTCGACGGGCCCGACGAAGACCTGGCTGATGATCGCCAGAGCAACCGGATTCATCATCGACGCGCCGACACCCTGTACCAACCGGGCGGCGATCAGAACGTCGATGGTGGGCGCCAGGCTGCACAGCAGTGAACCCAGCACGAAGACCGCCGTACCGGTCTGAAGGACGCGGCGGCGGCCGAACCTGTCGCCGGCCGCGCCGCCCAGCAGCTGCAACGACGCAACACTGAGTGCATAGATGGCGATGACCCACTGGGCGTGCGCGGCGGTGGCCGCCAGATCGGTGCGAATCGACGGGATGGCGAGGTTCGCGATCGTGAGATCCGTCGACGTGATCAGCACGGTGAGGCAGCAGGTCGCCAGGATGGCGGCCTTGCGGCGACGACTCGGCTCCCCCGGCCCCGCTTCTGCGCCGTCGGAGTGGCCGGACGCGGCGGGCAGGGTCACGGCCTGGAATTCTTCACCTGTCCGGATATTGGCGTCAACGGCGGCAAATTGGACAGGAGGAGTCAGACTCTGGCGTCACCTTCGAGGTCAAGCACTTCCTGGACGACATCCTCGTTGATGAATTCGAACTCGATGTTCTCCACGTTGAGGTGATGGCGCACCCGGTTGAAAAATTCGTTGACCTCGGCGTTGTAGGCGTCGGTGGCCGCGCGATTGAGATGCGGAGCGAAGGCGGCGGTCATCTCGCGGGCCAAGGCCTTGTAGAGCACGCGCTGCCCGCTGGCCGCGACGTCAGCGGGCGCGACCAGGCGAAGCTCGGAGAGTACGGCGGTGGCGGCCTTGATGTCCTCGTCGAGGACGCCGCTCTCGCGAAGCAGTCGCATCACAATCGCTACTCGCCCGCCATCGGTGTCAAGTTCCGGACGAATCGCCCGAGCAGCATCGATGACCTCGGCGTCATCTTGAGCGGCCGCCAGAGCGGTGAACTTGGAACCCCACTGCTCGGTGATGCGTTCAATTCCCCGCGAGCCCACCGAGATCTCGGACATCGTGCTGATGAATCGGGTTGATCCCTCGCGAAGCAGTTGGTGGCGTTGCCGTAATTCCTCGACCGCGGTGGTGCGTTCATGCATTCTCTTCGATGTCCAGTACGCGACGAGGCCGCCCACTACGGTCCCCAACAGACTTGCCGACGCGGTGATGGCCGGAATCACCCAGACGGCGCTGTCGCTCAACGGATCCCGCAGCTCATCGGGCGCACATGGCGTGTCACTCGCACCGCTAGTACGTGCTCGTGCGCAGAACGATCTCAGCGGCCAGCTGGGCGGTGGACTCGGCGGCGTTGCGCCGGCCGACGAACTCCGCGAGCCGGAAGTCGCTGTGGACATAGCGCTGGCTGGCCTTGGCCACGGCCCGGCACGCCGGACTGCTCACCAGAGCGGTGGTGTCGATCTCGACCGAGGGGCAGTCGGGGTCGCGGATCGCGCCGTGCGGGTCGGCCACGCGGGGGTGGCCGCGGTCGATGACCACCAGTCCGGTGAACCGGTCGGGCCGGGCGGCGGCCAGTTCCCAGGCCACCTCGGCCCCGAAGCGATCGCCCACCAGCACCGCCCACGGCACCTCCAGGGCGTCGAGGATGGCCACCACCGACTTGGGATGCAGCCGGGGTTCGGCGCCGATGACCACTGTGCGGACCCCCGCGGTGTGCAGGCGTTCGCACAGCGAGTCATAGGTCGCCGGGGCGTGCATAGCGGCCCCGAGCAGGACGACGTAGACACCCTTTTCCGGACCTGTGAGGCAGACCGGCACACCGAAGCCGTCGACGGTCATCATCGTCGCAGGCATCGGCACACGCTACTGCGCCCGCACGTCGCGCAGCCCGTCTTTGCCGTCGGCTCTCAGCCAGTACTCAGGAAGAACGTATCCTGGTGACCTGCTGGGTGAAGACGTCCAGAAATGTCTGCGGCAGTGTGGCTTTGGCGTCGATGCCGGGATTAGGGCCGGGGTAGGCGATGGCGAACGCAGCCTGTCTGCCGACGTTCTGAAAAGCCATGAAGATGCTGTTCGGGGGCTGCTCCAGCGGCATGGTCTGCTGGTAGGCCAGTGCCGCGGGGTCCAGACCGGCAAGCTCAGTGGTGGTGACCGGGAAGCCGGGGGAATCGAAGTCGAATAAGGCCTCGAACTGTGCGCACCGGGTGGCCTCGGCGCGCAGCTGCTCCAAGTCGAGAGTCCACGACAGCAGGGTCATCATGATGCGGGCGCCGTCGTAGCCGACCACGTACTTGACCGCACTGCCCGGTCCGCGCTCGGCGGACTGCGCGATGACCTTCGTGAGCGCGTCGGAGCACCCCTGCGGCCGCGAGAGCATCGGCCCCGGCGCCCCGGCGCCATCGGGCTGCCCGGGCACCTCGGTGATCCGGTCGTACTGCACCCCGGGCGGGAAGTCCGAGGCGCCCAGAGCCGCCTCGGTCAGACGGGCACCGGGCCAGGTGGCCGACCCGGACACCGTCGTCCCGCAGCCGGCGACCAGTAGGCAGCACAGGGTCAGACAACACCGTGCCGCGACGACGGCCATCCTCATGCCGATCAGGGTATGGGACGCCACGCCGACGAGATCACCGGCGCGGGTGCGGAGGTGCCGTCGAGCAGGCCGAGAACGGCATCGAGGTCGAGGTGGGCCGCCAGCAGATCGGCGGTGTGATCCAGCTGCGCCTCGCGCAGGGCGCGCACATCGATGTCGGCGGCGGCGGTGAAACCGGAGCGTCCCGCCGCGGCCGCGGCGTCGGTCAGCCACCGGCGCCGGAAGTCGTCGTTGTCGAGCAGTCCGTGCCAGTGGGTGCCGAACACCGGCCCGCGCACCCACCCCTGCGCCGCCCCGCCGGCGTCGAACCAGCTCTGCTCCGCGCAGCGGGTCAGCTCACCGTGGTGGATCTCGTAACCGGTCAGGGCACTGTCGGCCGAGGGCGCATCCCAGCGCCGCAGGTGCTTGTCGGCGGCGAAGCAGACGTCGGCGTCGAGCAGGCCCAGCCCCGGCACCGCGCCCCGGCGGCTCTCCACGTCATCGTCGATCCGCCGGCACAGCATCTGGAATCCCCCGCAGATCCCCAGTACCACCCCGCCGGCATGGGCATGCGCGGCGATCGCGTCGGCCATCCCCTGCTCGCGCAGCCAGTCGAGGTCGGCGACGGTGGCCTTACTGCCGGGGATCACCACTATGTCGGCGTCGGCCAGGTCGGCGGCCGCGGCGGCCCAGCGGACCAGCACACCCGGCTCGCAGGCCAGTGCCTCGATGTCGGTGGTGTTGGAGATCCGCGGCAGCCGCACAGCGGCCACCCGCAGCCACTGCTCACCCACGGGCGGGGCCGGCTCGCCGACCACACCGCGGGCCAGTACCGACAGCGAGTCCTCGGCATCCATCCACAGCTGCTCGCTGTAGGGCAACACACCGTAGGTGGGCCGGCCGGTGAGTGCCCTCAGCTGGTCGAGGCCGGGCGCCAGCAGCGCGGGATCTCCGCGGAACTTATTGATGATGAAACCGGCGATGAGCGCCTGGTCTTCCGGCTCCAGCACGGCCACCGTGCCGAACAGATGCGCCAGCACGCCGCCGCGGTCGATATCGCCGACCACGACGACGGGCAGATTCGCCGATCTGGCCAGGCCCATATTCGCCAGATCCGTTGCGCGCAGATTGATCTCGGCCGGTGAGCCCGCGCCCTCGCAGATCACCACATCGAACTCGGCGCGCAGCCCGGCGAGTTCCTCGGCGACGACGCCGGCCAGGGTGTCGCGGTGAGTGATGTAATCGGCGGCGCTGACCGTTCCGGCCGGACGCCCCCGCACCAGCAGCTGCGAGGTGCGGTCGCTGCCCGGCTTGAGCAGCACGGGGTTGAACCGCACGCTGGGTTGAAGCCCGGCGGCACGGGCCTGGGTGGCCTGTGCCCTGCCGATCTCGCCGCCGACACCGTCCGCGTCCAGGGCGACGCAGGAGTTGTTGCTCATGTTCTGGGCCTTGAACGGCGCGACCCGAATTCCCTTGCGGTGCAGCAGCCGGCACAGCCCGGCCACCACCATGGACTTACCCGCGTCGGATGTGGTGCCGGCGATCAGCAGCGCGCCGCTGGACCGTCTTGCCCGCGACATCACGCCATGGTGAGGATCTCGGCGCCGTCCTCGGTCACGACGATGGTGTGCTCGAACTGCGCGGTCCACTTCCGGTCCTTGGTGGCCACCGTCCAGCCGTCGCTCCAGATCTCGTAGTCCAGCGAACCGAGGTTGATCATCGGCTCGATGGTGAACGTCATGCCCGGCTCGAGCAGGGTCTGCACCGAGGGCTCGTCGTAATGCAGCACGACCAGACCGTTGTGGAAGGTGGTGCCGATCCCGTGGCCGGTGAAGTCGCGGACCACGTTGTAGCCGAACCGATTCGAATAGGACTCGATCACCCGGCCGACGATGGACAGCGCCCGTCCCGGCTTGACCGCCGCGATGGCCCGCATGGTGGCCTCCCGGGTGCGCTCGACGAGCAGTCGGTGTTCCTCGCTGACCTCGCCGGCGCAGAAGGTGGCATTGGTGTCGCCGTGTACGCCGTCGATGTAGGCGGTCACGTCGATGTTGACGATGTCGCCGTCGGCGATGACGGTGGAATCGGGGATGCCGTGGCAGATGATCTCGTTGAGCGAGGTGCAGCAGGATTTCGGATATCCCTTGTAACCCAGGGTGGACGGGTAGGCGCCGTGATCGACCATGTAGTCGTGGGCGATGCGGTCGAGCTCATCGGTGGTGGTTCCGGGGGCGACGGCCTTTCCGGCCTCCTGCAGGGCACCGGCCGCGATCCGGCCGGCGACCCGCATCTTCTCGATGACCTCGGGGGTCTGCACCCACGGCTCGCTGCCCTCGTGCACCGTCGGCTGCCAGGCGTATTCGGGGCGCTCGATGGAACCGGGAACGGGCAGGGTGGGTGAGACCACTCCGGCGCGAAGCGCACTGCGCGTGGGCATGGCGGAAAGCCTAACCGCGCCGCGCCGGGCCGGACGGCCCGCGGCGGCTCGGGGCGGACGCCCCTCGGCGGATGAGCGCCCGCCGCGGCCCGCGGATGTTCACCGACCCCAAAACCACCCGCCCGGTGATCACCACATGCGGGCGTCCCTCGGCCGGCGGATTCTTGCGCCGGTCCCGGGC
>JAIOQK010000139.1 GCA_021413425.1 Mycobacterium sp. | reverse complement strand
CACCAAACCGGACTGCGTGGTCTACACCGCGATGGCCGACAACCGTTTGGTCGAGGCGTTGGAGGATTACCGGCGGATCCTGTCCGCCGGGGTGAACGTGGTAGGCAGCGGCCCGGTGTTCCTGCAGTGGCCGTGGCAGGTGATCCCCGACGAGATGATCAAGCCTCTGGAAGATGCTGCCCAAGAAGGCAATTCGAGCCTCTTCGTCAACGGCATCGACCCCGGCTTCGCCAACGACCTCCTTCCCCTGGCGCTGGCCGGCACCTGTCAGAGCATCGAGCAACTGCGCTGCATGGAGATCATCAATTACGACACCTACGACAGCGCTACGGTGATGTTCGACGTGATGGGCTTCGGCAAGCCGATGGACGAGATCCCAATGCTGCTGCAGCCCGGGGTGCTCAGCATCGGCTGGGGTTCGGTGGTGCGCCAACTCGCCGCCGGCATGGGCCTGGAACTCGACGGGCTGGAGGAGATGTACGTGCGCGAGCCCGCGCCGGAAGCCTTCGACATCGCCTCGGGACATATCGCCAAGGGCACCGCCGCCGCGCTGCGCTTCGAGGTGATCGGCATGGTCAACGGAGCCCCCGCAGTGGTGCTCGAGCACATCACCCGACTGCGTGACGATCTGTGCCCACAGTGGCCGCAACCGGCACAGGAGGGCGGCAATTACCGCATCGAGATCACCGGCGAGCCCTGCTACGCCATCGATCTGTGTCTGTCGAGCCCCAACGGCGACCACAACCACGCCGGCGTGCTGGCCACCGCGATGCGAGTGGTCAACGCCATTCCCGCGGTGGTGGCCGCCGAGCCCGGCATCTGCACCACCCTGGACCTGCCACTGGTGACAGGTAAGGGTTTGTACGCTGCCCCATAGATGATCGCGAGCATGAGAGGCCTTGCCCTGGCACTGGCTGCAACCGCAGTGCCCGCCTCCCTCATGCTCGCTCCCCCCGCGGAGGCCACCCCGGAGTGCATCGACGTCGGGGTGAGCACTCGGGTCTGCAGTCGCGGCCCCGGGCATACCGCGATCACCACCACACCCGACCCGGCGTTCACCAATCCGGGTGCCGGCTGGGGATTCGGCACCCTGGGCATGCCGGTGTTCGGCATCGGCGGCGGCGGAATCTGGATCGGCTTTTGACCGCTGCGCCGCGGCCGGTCTGGCAGTTGCTCGGGCCGGCTTTCGTCGCCGCCATCGCCTACGTCGACCCCGGCAACATCGCCGCCAACGTCAGTGCCGGGGCGCAGTATGGCTTTCTGCTGGTGTGGGTGATCGTCGTCGCCAACGTGATGGCCGGCCTGGTGCAGTACCTGAGCGCCAAGCTCGGCCTAGTGACGGGCAGCACCCTGCCCGAGGCGGTACGGGACCGCGCCCGCACCCCCACCCGGATCGCTTACTGGATGCAGGCGGAACTGGTGGCGATCGCAACCGACGTGGCCGAAATCATCGGCGGCGCAATCGCTTTGCATCTGCTTTTTGATCTGCCGCTGGTGCTCGGCGGAGTGATCACCGGCGCGGTATCGCTGCTGCTGCTCATGGTCGGCGACCGCCGTGGGCAGCGCGCCTTCGAACGTGTCATCACCGGCCTGCTGCTGATCATCACGATCGGGTTCTTGGCCAGCCTGGTGGTCAACCCGCCGCCGGCGGCCCAAGTCGCCGCGGGACTGGTCCCACGGTTCGACGGCGCGCAGAGCGTGCTGCTGGCGACGGCGATGCTGGGCGCGACGGTGATGCCGCACGCGGTGTATCTGCACTCCGGGCTGGCTCGTGACCGGCACGGCCATCAGCCCGTGGGGCCGGGCCGGGCGCTGCTGCTGCGCGCCACGCGATGGGACGTCGGCCTGGCGATGCTGGTGGCCGGAACGGTCAACATGGCGCTGCTACTGGTGGCGGCGACCAACCTGCGCGGCCGCGACGGCACCGACACCATCGAAGGCGCGCACGCTGCGGTGGCCGACACGCTCGGGCCTCCGGTGGCGCTCTTTTTCGCGATCGGCCTGCTGGCCTCCGGGCTGGCGTCGACGTCCGTGGGGGCCTACGCCGGGGCCATGATCATGGCCGGCCTGCTGCGCAAGAAATTCCCGATCCTGGTTCGGCGGCTGGTCACGCTGGTGCCCGCGCTGGCGGTGTTGGCCAGCGGGGTCGACCCGACCCGGGCGCTGGTGCTCTCGCAGGTGATGTTGTCCTTCGGGATCCCGTTCGCCCTGGTGCCGCTGATGCGGCTGACCGGGAACCGGGCGCTGATGGGTGCCGACGTCAACCGCCGGATCACCGCGCTGCTGGGCTGGACGGTGGCCGCGCTCATTACGCTGCTCAACGTGGCGCTGATCTATCTGACGCTGACGTCTGATTGACACGGTCGTGAGTGAGCACGCCTATTTCGCCTACGGCTCGAATCTGTGCCCGGAGCAGATGTCGAGGCGCTGTCCCGGCGCCGGCGACCCGCGTCCGGCCGTGCTCGCCGACCACGGCTGGCTGATCAACGAGCGCGGGGTGGCCACCGTGGAACCGTTAACCGGCGGCGCGGTGCACGGAGTGCTGTGGCGGCTGAGCGATCAACACCTGTGGGACCTCGACAGCGCCGAAGGTGTACCGGACCGTTACCGCCGGGAGTCATTGACCGTGCGCACGGCTGACGGCCCGACGACGGCGTGGGTCTACATCGACCCCCGGATCAAGGCTGGGACGCCGCGGCCGGGCTACCTGGAGCGCATCATCGACGGTGCGTTGCACCACAGCCTGCCGGAGTCGTGGATCAACTTCCTCCACAGGTGGGATTCCAGCGAGTGGCCGCACCCTCCGCCACGGGCCAAAGATTCTGGGCCACAGTCATTCTCAGAGCTGCTTGGTGATCCGTCGGTAGCCGAGGAGTCGGTACTGCGGTCGCGATTCGGGTTCATGGCCATCCACGGCGGAGGCCTGGAACGGATGACGGACGTGATCGCCGAACGTGCCGCCGAGCAGGCCGGTGCATCGGTCTACCTGGTCCGGCACCCGCCGGACTATCCGCACCATCTCTCCTCGACGCGCTACGCGGCAACAGAATCACCACGACTGGCCGAGTTCCTCGACCATGTCGAGGTCGTCGTGTCGCTGCACGGTTACGGACGCATCGGACGCAGCACCCAGCTGCTCGCCGGTGGCGCAAACCGTGAACTCGCCGCGCATCTGGCCGCCTGCATCGAGCTCCCCGGGTATCAGGTCATCGTCGATCTCGACGAGATCCCGCTGAAGTTGCGGGGGATGCACCGCGACAACCCGGTCAACCGGCCGGCGATGGCCGGCACCCAACTCGAACTGCCGTCTCGGGTGCGGGGCATCAGCCCGCGCAGCGGATCGCCTGGGCCTGACGGCCTGTCACCTGCCACCGCGGCGCTGATCGCGGGGCTGGCCAGGGCCGCGCGGACCTGGCAGGGCGCGCCCGGCACTGAAGCGTGACTGCCGTCACACATCCGGCACCCATCCCCGGGGCCGCCGGCTCCGAATGGCTGATGTGGCATCCGCTCTCTCAGCTCCGCTGACTCCGTCGCTGTACCCGATTCAGGT
This sequence comes from Mycobacterium sp., assembly GCA_021413425.1. GTDB lineage: Bacteria > Actinomycetota > Actinomycetes > Mycobacteriales > Mycobacteriaceae > Mycobacterium. Next base: position 3,950 of record JAIOQK010000139.1, on the reverse strand, counting down.
CACCCACCTGCATCGGTCGCCGGTTCAGCACTATGCGGAGCACCGCACCTACAGCTGGTACGTCGACGTCGACGACCTGCCGCGGCTGCCGCGGTGGCTGCGCCCGTTCGCCCGCTTCGAGGCCGTCGACCACTTCGAGGGTGCGGCCGGCGATACGCTGCGCCTTCGGGTCGACGCCTTTCTGGGTCGCCACGGGGTGTCGCTGCCGGGCGGGCGGATCACCGCACTGCTGATGCCCCGGGTGCTGGGCCGTGCGTTCAACCCGCTCAGCTTCTACTGGTGCCATGACTCCGACGGCGAATTGCGCTGCGTCATCGCCGAGGTACAGACGATTAACGGCGAGCGGCACGCCTACCTGTTGCCACCGGCGCAGGACGAGGCCGCGACGGTGACCGGCGCTGCGGCGAACGCGCCTTTCGCCGGCGCCGACGGTTACTACCTGGTGCGCGCACCGCGCCCGGAGCGGACCCTTGATCTGGCGGTGTCGTTGCACCGGGACAACCGCGTCGGAATGGTGGCCACCTGGCGCGGCCGCCGCCGCCGCGTCACCGTCGGGCGGATCGTGATGTTGCAGCTGACTGCGCCGCTGGCCCCGCAGGCGGCGGAATTGGGCATGCGATTCCAGGCTGTGATGCTCCGACTCCGGGGCGCCTCGCAGGAGCGGCGCCGCCTCGCCATGGCCGCCGGGCAGACACCGGAGCCCACGCCTGCGCGGCGGGCACCGGCGGGCTGGACGGCGAAGAGCCCTTCGTGGGCCACACAGTGACCACGGTGCTGGACCGGCCGGTTACGCTTCGGGACGATGGCAGCCTTCACTGGGGGCCGGAGCCGGTGAGCGCGCCCGACCTCGACGCCCTGCTCCGGCGGGTGGCTCAACGCGACCGTGGGGCGTTCGCCGCCTTCTACGACGCGACCCGGTCCCGGGTCTACGGCATGGTGCTGCGCGTCCTTCGCGACCGCGGCTACAGCGAGGAGACCACCCAGGACGTCTACCTTCAGGTGTGGCGCACCGCCGAGAGCTACGACCCGGCGTCGGGAACCGCTTTGGCATGGCTGCTGACCCTGGCACACCGCCGCGCGGTAGACCGGGTGCGCTCCGAGCAGGCAGCCACCCAGCGGGACTCGCGCTACGGAGCGGCGACCGTCGAACGCGACGCCGACCAGGTCACCGACGCGGTGATCTCCAGCGAGGAGCGCCGTCGGGTCACCGCATGCCTGGACGGACTGACCGACGTCCAGCGTGAGTGCATCGAACTCGCCTACTACCAGGGAATGACCTACGTCCAGGTCTCCGAACGACTCTCGGCCAACCTCGCCACGGTGAAGTCGCGGATGCGCGATGCGCTGCGCGGCCTGCGCAACTGTCTGGGTGTCGGATGAGCGCGACCGACAACGAACTGCTGGAGCTGGCAGTGCCCTACGCACTGCACGCGCTACCCGACGCCGAGCGCGACGCGGTAGAGGACCGGCTGGCGGCGGCGGGTCCGCCGGTGGCGGATGCCTTCTACGACGAGGTGCGCGCGGTGCGCGAGACCATGGCCGTGGTGGCCGCCGCCGACGCCGTGGAGCCCTCCGCCGACCTGCGGGAGCGGCTGCTCGGTGCCGTCGTCGACGACAATGTGCGCACGTTGGGCTCGTCGCGCCAGGCGGGTGGACGGCGTACCGCGTGGCTGTCCGCGGCGGCTGCGCTGGTCGTCGGACTGGGGGCCCTGGGCGTCGGCCTGTCGCTACGCCCCCCCGCACAGCAGCCCTCGACCGCCCAGCAGGTCTTCGCCGCCGCGGATGTGCACACCGTCTCCGGGGCGATCCCGGCCGGCGGCACGGCCACCGTGGTGTTCTCCCGCGACCGCAACGCCGGCGTGCTGGTGATGAACGACGTCCCGCCGCCCTCGCCGGGCACCGTCTATCAGATGTGGCTGGTGAGTGATGACGGCGCGACGTCCGCGGGGACGATGGACGCCCAAGCGGTGGCGCCGTCGACCACGGCGGTGCTTACAGATCTGCACAACTCCCGCAAACTGGCCTTCACCGTCGAACCCGCGTCCGGGTCCACCAAGCCGACCGGCACGCTGATCGCCGAACTGCCGCTCAGCTGAACGCCCGTGACGGCTCGTCGCCGAAACCGGGTGCGCTTACGCTGTCGCGATGGTGAATGAATTCCGGTTCGGCATCGGCATCCGGAGCATCAGGTCGGCCGCCCGGTTCCGCGAGAAGATCCGCCGGTTCGCTGATCAGGGTTTCGATGTGGTGCACGTGCCGGATCACATCGGTGCGCCGGCGCCGTTTCCCGCCATGATGGCGGCCGCCGACGCCGCCGATATCCGGGTCGGGACCTTCGTGCTCAACGCCGCGTTCTACAGCCCGGCACTGCTGGCCCGTGACGCGGTGGCCGTCGACGTGCTCTCCGACGGCCGCCTGGAGTTGGGCCTGGGCACGGGGTACGTGCGCGAGGAGTTCGAAGCCGCCGAGATCCCCTATCCCACCGCGGGGCAACGAGTCGACCATCTGCGCCACACCACCACCTATCTCAAGGGTGTCGCGCCGTCGATCCCGATCCTGATCGCCGGCAACGGTGATCGCGTGCTGCGGATAGCCGCCCAGCACGCCGACATCATCGGCTTCACCGGCGGCGGCCTGCCCACACCCGATGACCCCGACCCCATGGCCGAACGCGTCGAGTTCGTACGGGCCGCGGCCGGCGATCGCGTCGCCGATCTTGAATTCAATCTCGCGATCACCGCGGTGCCAACCGACTCCTCAGGCATCGCGGACCTGACACTGACGCGCGCGTACTTTCCGGAGGCCACCGACGAACAGCTGCTTGCCATGCCGACGGTACTCAACGGCACACCGCGCGACATCGCTGATGCTCTGAGTGCGCAGCGCGACCGCTATGGGGTCTCCTATTTCACCGTCCAGGACTATCATGGTGACTACTTCGCACAGGTGATCAGCGCACTGCGGTGAGGATCGATCGTCACCCGCACGGGTAGCCGATCCGGCAACAGGTGCACATACGATTCTCGAAAGGCGGTGGCGACAATGCACCGACGAGTCACTCACGCGGTCGCTACGCTCACGCGCGTGGCCTCCTGGATCCGCGAGGACTACCCCAGGGACGCCCCGGAGCACGGTCACTGTTACCTACTCGCCTTGCGCGGTGCGGACTACGCCTCACACCGGGCGTCGCACTGATGCTCGCCTGCGCCACCGGCATCGGGCGGTAAGGTTCAGCCGTCCCCGCCCCCGTAGCTCAGGGGATAGAGCACGGCTCTCCTAAAGCCGGTGTCGCATGTTCGAATCATGCCGGGGGCACCATCGGGTGTTGTTGTCTCGCCGCCACAAACGACAGATGGCCCCGAACCGGCGGTTCGGGGCCATCTGTGTCGGTGCGTCAGATCAGTCGTCGCTGGAGGCCGCCTTGGCCGCCGAGCGCTCCGCGCGGTTCTTCGAGTGAGCGCTGCCGGCCTTGGCAGACGCCGATCCCCGTCCGCCGGCCGGACGGCTCGCGGTAGTGGCATCGGCGCTCTGATCCGCCGAGCCGACGGGGCTGTCCGAATCAACCGATGAAGCACTGACCTCGACCGTATCGGCGGCAGTGGTCTGCTCGTCACGGTCCTGTGCCGCTGCCGGGGCGGCAACGGCCACCCGCGACGCCGCCACCGGCGCCGGGGCCGACTCGGGCAGCGCACTGGCCGTCAGCGGCACCGCGGCGGCCGCGGGGCTGACCGGCACAGCGGCGCCTGGAAGCGCCTGCAGTCCGAGCTGGCTGGTGACATACGAGATGACACCGGGCAGTCCGGTCCCCGAGCCGTTGTATCCGTCGAAGTAGGCGGTGGCCAGAAGCGAGTTGCCGACCGCCACCGGGCCGATGTTGAACTGCGGGACCAGCGAGGTCAACCCGAGCACGACGCCCTCGACGAGGTCGGTCGGCGGGACGCCGAACTGGC
>JAIOQK010000138.1 GCA_021413425.1 Mycobacterium sp. | reverse complement strand
TGTTCGTCTTCCCGGTGCTCAACATGCGCTCACCGTCGAGCACCCGCTCGCTGCTGCGCTACCGCTACCGGCGCCTGCCGCAGGCTCGCCGCGCCGCCCGGGAAGCCGGGTACGACGGCGCGATGTTCCCGTGGCAGTCCGGCAGCGACGGCCGCGAGGAAAGCCAGAAACTGCACCTGAACCCGAACTCCGGGAGGTGGAATCCCGACGCCAGCGCCCGGGCCCATCACATCGGTATCGCGGTGGCCTACAACGTGTGGCAGTACTACCAGGTGACCGGCGATCTGCGCTATCTCATCGAGAGCGGCGCGGAGATGCTCGCCGAGATCGCCCGGTTCTGGGTGAGCCGCGCGGAGTTCGACGCCACCCGGGGCCGCTACGTGATCCGCGGCGTGATCGGGCCCGACGAGTTCCACTCCGGCTATCCCGACCGGCCGTATGACGGCATCGACAACAACGCCTACACCAACGTCATGGCCGTGTGGGTGATCGTCCGCGCGCTCGACGCACTCGACGCGCTCCCGTTGCGCACCCGCCTCGATCTGATGGAGACCCTGGGCATCCGCGGCCGCGAACTCGACGTCTGGGACGACGTCAGCCGGCGGATGTTCGTGCCATTCCACGCAACCCCGACGAACCACGACGTCATCAGTCAGTTCGAGGGCTACGCCGACCTCGAGGAACTGGACTGGCACGGCCTTCGCGAGAAACACGGCAACATCGCCCGCCTGGACCGGATCCTGGAAGCCGACAACGACAGCGTCAATCGGTACAAGGCCTCCAAGCAGGCCGATGCGCTGATGCTGTTCTACCTGCTCTCCGCCGATGAACTGCGTGAGTTGTTCGCGCGGATGGGCTACCGGTTCACCCCGGAGCAGATTCCGGCCACCGTCGACTACTACGTGCACCGCACCTCGCACGGGTCCACACTGTCCGGGGTGGTGCACGCCTGGGTGCTGGCCCGCGGCAACCGCGATCGGGCGATGCGCTACTTCCAGCAGGTACTGGCCTCAGATGTGGCCGATATCCAGGGCGGCACCACCGCCGAGGGAATCCACATCGCCGCGATGGCCGGCAGTATCGACCTGCTGCAGCGCGCGTTCACCGGCCTTGAGACCCGCGCAGACCGGCTGATCCTCAACCCGATGTGGCCGGAAAGCCTTGGCGCACTGCGGATGCCGATCCACTACCGCGGCTACCAGCTGCACCTCACCATCATCGGCCGCAGCGTGGAGATCAGCGTTGATCCCTCCGACCACCGGCCGATCGTGATCGAGTGCCGGGGCCGGATGCACACGCTGACGCCGGGCAGTTCGCTGCGCTTGGACTAGACGAACATTGGTCCCCGGCCGGTGTGACGAGGGTCTTAGATCGGATTGAACTCCGAGACCAGCCAGCGACCGTCGCTGCGGACCATCGTGACCATGACACTGCTGGTGGCCAGCGCGGGCGTGGGCCGTTCCTTACTGGTGGTGACCTGGTTGACGAAGATCAGCACGTGGGCGTCGCCGGGCCGCATCTGCGACAGCGCGGCCCGGGCCACGTTGGCCTCGGTCTTGACGCCGCGACCCTTGGCCGCCGGCACGACGACGGTGTCGGCGAACTCGGTGTACTTCTGCAGGAAGTCTCCGGTCAGCAGGGCCTTGGCGGCGGCGACGTCGGAGTCCACCTTCTCCGGGGAGTAGGACAGCAGCGCCTCGGTGGCCTCCCGGGCGGCGGAGAGCACCTGCTCCTGACTGGCCGTGTCGGTCAGCCGGTCCGGCCGATAGAGCCACCAGTACACCGAACCGGCGGTCGCCGCGGATACCAGCAGGGCCGCCACGGTGAGCACCGCGGCCCAGCGCTGCCGACACCATGCCAGCGCACGCTGTGCGGAACCGGAAGGGCCGGGAGGGCCTGGAGGGCTCTCTGGGCTTGCAGGGGCGAGTTCCGTCGCGTCGACTTCGTCAATGTCGATCGCGCCGGACTCCGCGCCCTCGGGGTTTTCGGGCTGATCGCCAGGGGTCATGGGACAAACTCCAAATTCGACATTTTGAACATCTCGCCGTCGCGGTCCATGGTGACGCTCATCCGGAACGGCCGCGGATCTTCCCGTGCGCCATTGGAATTGGTCACCTCGGAGTTGACCGCCATCAGTACCACGCCCCGATCGGGCTCGGAGGACTCGAGTGCGGCCGCTTTGATCGCGCCCTTGGTGATGACGTCCTTGTCCTCTGCGGTCTTGACGAAGTCATCGGCGGACTTGGCGAAGTCGTCGCGGAAACCGCCGGTGGACAACTCGATCACCCGCTGCACGTCGGCGCGGGCACGGGTGTGATCGATCGACAGCAGCGCGGTGATACTGGCCCGGGCGGCCTCGACGATCTCGGCATCGCGGGCCCGCTGCGCGGCCACGCCACTGTGCTGGGACACCATCAGGACGGTCAGCACGACCGCGGCCCCGGCCGCCAGACCCGCGAGCGCGAATGGGGCCTTGGCAGCCGATCCCGCCCACCGGCCGCGCGCGGGTCCAGCGGGCTCGCCGGTGACCTCACCGCGCAGCGCCTCGGCCCGCTCCTGAGCCAGCGCTGCCTCGGCGAGAGCTTGCGCCTCGTCCGCCTCGGCTTCCGCGAGCTCGGCGATCGGGTCGGATTTCGAGCCGGAAAGCTCGGGCGGCATGCGGTCCTCTCCTGGCCATCAGGCCTGCTGGCAGTCCGAGGCGATCGTAGACCGCTCAAACCGGTTTCCCACCGCGAGG
>JAIOQK010000137.1 GCA_021413425.1 Mycobacterium sp. | reverse complement strand
AGGCGAGCCGGATCAATCCGTAGTCATAGGCGTGCCTGCGGTAGACCACGGTGGGGCGTTCGGTCTCCCTGTCGTGGAACAGGAAGAAGTCGTGGCCCACCAGCTCCATCTCGTAGAGCGCGTCATCGACCGTCATCGGCTTGGCCTGGTGCTCCTTGACCCGCACGATCCGGCCGGGCTCATGCTCCTCGGCCGCGGCGTGCACCTGCCCGTCGGGCGGGGCTGCGCTGCCCGGGGCGAAGGCATCGGCCAGGTCCAGTGGCGCCGCGGCGGCGGCTGCCTCGTGCAGGGACACCGGAGTCTTTTCGCCGTAGTGCACCTTGCGGCGGTCCTTGCCACGGCGCACCCGGCTCTCGAGTTTGGAGATCGCGGCCTCGAAGGCACCGTAGAAGCTGTCGGCGCAGCCCTCGCCGCGCACCACCGGACCGCGGCCGTGCGCGGTGATCTCGACGTGCTGGCAGTTCTTCCGTTGCCGGCGGTTCTTCTCGTGCTCAAGCTCCACATCGAAGCGCGTGATCGAGTTGTCGATCCGCTCGACGCGGGCGAGCTTCTGCCCGACATAGACGCGGTAGTGGTCGGGAATCTCGACATTGCGGCCGGTCAACACGACGTCAGCGTCGGGTCCGGTTTCAGCGTTCTGGCCGTCGGTGGTGGACTGAGAGGACTTCACGGATTGGCTTGACATGCTTGGCAACTCGTTTCTCCTTCGGGTTGCACGCGCGGGCGGAAGACACCGCCGACGTGCCCGGGCCTATATGACACAGCACCGGCCGCAGCCGATGCTCAGAGGTCAATAACCACCTCCTCCACGGTCACCCGCCCCCGTGCGGTCGACCTCGCGCGGGGCCGCCGTGCTTTTGACCGTAGTCGCAGCACCGGGTCGCTGCCACCCTTCGCGGCCATGAATTGGCTGAGCAATTCCACGGCACTGCGGGCGTCAGGCATGAGCGATCACCAGCACCGCGGCCACACCCACCCCGGCCGCGGCCAGGGTGCGCACCGCCTCCCGAGCGGTGGCACCGGTGGTCAGGACGTCGTCGACGAGCAGCACCTCACCGGCCGGCCGCCGGATCAGCCGGACCCGGCCGGCGATGTTGCGCTCGCGGGCCGCGCTGCTCAGCCCCGTCGAATCGCGGACCCCGGCAGCGGTGCGCAGGGCCGGTGAGACCCGCATCCCGGAGGCGGCGGCGATCCGGGTGACCGGGTCACCGCCGCGCCGCCGGGCCGCCCACCGACGGGTAGGGGCGGGCACGACGGTCGGGTCCGCGGCCAGGATGCCCCAGCCGGTGAGCCGGTGGACGCCGTCGGCGACAGCGACCGCCAGCGGGGCGACCAGATCGCGGCGGCCGTGCTCCTTGAGCGCAACGATGGCCCGCCGGCGCGGTCCGGCGTAGCGGCCCAGGGCGAAGACCGGCACCCCCGGGTCGATCCGGGGGCTGATGACGCCGGGTTCGTCGGTGTGGACCCGCAATACCGCCGCGCATGCCTCGCACCAGCGGGTGTGAGGGGCTCCGCAGCCGCCGCACTCCAGCGGCAGGACGACGTCGAGCAGCGCGTCCACGACGGTCCCGGCGAGCACCCGCCCAGTGTGGGCACCGGGTCTGACAGCGGTCGAAAAGGCCGGTGGCCCGGCGGTGCCGGGGCCAAACTCAGCCGGGCAGCACCGGCACCGTGCCGGGCACCATGAGGGCGCGCACCTCCGACCACGACTGGCCGCGCTCGGCGTTGGTCGCCAGCAGTTGCAGAACACCGCGGGCGTCGGAGACGTAGACCGCCGACGGATTGGCGGCCACCGCCGACACCGGCATCACCAGGTTGTTGCTCGGGCCGTCGGAGTTCACCCCGTCGATGTTGACGTAGGACACCGGGTGGACGGGGTCGCTACGGGTCACGACGATGTCGTCACCGGTGCGCCAGGCCAGTGACACCACCGTCTTGCCCAATCCGAAGCCGACGCGGCGCGGAAAGGTCAGCGAGAAGTCGCCACCGGGGGTCTGCTCCACCCCGGCCAGCACCACCTGCCCGTCGATCACCATCGCCGCGCGGGTGCTGTCGCGGGACAGCTGCAACTCGGTGATGGCACCGGGGAACCGCGCGGTCACCGCGGCGGAGTCGACCGGGATGCGGGCGGGCTGGCCGGTGGCCTCCTCGCGGATCACCCGCACGGCGCTGTTGCCGTCCACCACCACCCAGACCGCGCCGTCGAGTCCCCAGGACGGCCGCGACAGGGTGCGGCCGTCGGTCGCTCGCACCGCCTGTGCGCCGTTGGGCCCGATCCACAGCGCCGAGCCGCCGTCGGGGCCGGTCACCGACGCCACATCGCGGCCGGTGCGGGAGAAGGCCGCCGCGCTCTGATTGGTCATCGCACCGAACGATCCGGAGACCTTGACCGAGCGCTGTCCGTCCAGAACCACCATCGACCCGCCGATCAGCGCGTGCACTCCCGCCGTCGCGCCGTCGGCGGCACCCGGGTCGGTGGCGGCGACGTCAGTGGCCTTCCATCCGTCGGCGAAGCGGTCGTCGAGCGGCGCGCCGTCGACGTCAATCACGTAGGGGCCCTTGATATCCGCGCGGGCCAGCGTCCAGATCAGCTGAGCGGCGAGCAACGATCGACTGGCCGGGTCGGTGGTGGTCAAACCCTCCAGGTCCATCCGGGCACCGCCGTATCCGCGGCCCACACCGGTCTTGCCGCCGTCGGCACGGGTGACCGGCCCGCGCATCTTCAGCGGCGGAGCGAGCAGATTGCGCACCCCCTTGGCCATCTCCGGACGGGGCCCGGCCATCAACTTGGTGATGAGTTCGGTGGCCAGCAGGTCGGGGTCGGATAGCGCCACGTAACGAGGGTCGGGCACGACGGTCGTGCCGGTGGGGTCGACGAAATACAACGTGTTGCGTTTGTAGGTGGCCTGGAATTGCTGCCAGTCCAGGAACACACCGTTGGGCAGTTTGTCGATACGCCAGCCCTGCAGGGTCTGTACCAACTCGATGGGTCCGGGGTCGGGCAGCCGGCCCTCGCCGGTCTCGAATACGCCGATGTCCGACAGCGAGCCCAGGATGTCGGCCTGCATGGTCACCGAAACCTTGTCCAGAGAACGGGTTTGGGTGAACACCACCTTGTCGATGAGCAGTGCGCTGCCCTGGTCGTCCCAGTTCTCCGAGGCTGAGTCGGTGAGGAACTGCCGTGCCGCGAGGTGACGCTCCGCGGGATCGGCGGTGGCCTTGAGGAACTCCCGCAGCAACTGGTCGGGGTCCATCGCGGGGTTCGGTTCGGGCAGGCTCTTGGGCGTGGGGCGCTCGACGGTGCCGATCGCTTGCGGCGCAGAGGAATTCGGCACACCCGCACATCCGGGCAGCACCGCAAGCAGGACGGCGGCACAGGCCGCCGGGAGCAGCCTTCTCACACCCGCTCCCCCGCGGCTTCACGCTGCCGTAGCGCCCGCATCTGCTCCTCGCCGGTATCCCTGCGGTCGGAGGCGACGGGTTTCAGCGGCAGCGGACTGGTGGTGACCTTGTGCCCACGCACCAGGGGCAGCGTCATCCGGAAGCACGCGCCCCGGCCGGGTTCACCCCACGCCTCCAGCCGGCCCTGGTGCAGCCGGGCGTCCTCGATGCTGATCGCCAGACCCAGACCGGTGCCGCCGGAGCGCCGCACCCGCGACGGGTCGGAGCGCCAGAAACGGCTGAACACCAGCTTCTCCTCACCCGGACGCAGACCCACGCCGTAATCGCGGACGGTGACGGCGACGGTGTCGGCATCGGCGGCCATCTTGATCCGCACCGGCTTGCCCTCGGCGTGGTCGATGGCGTTGGCGATCAGGTTGCGCAGGATGCGTTCGACGCGGCGCGGGTCGACCTCGGCGATCACCTCGTGCTCAGGCAGATCGACGAGCAGGTCGATGCCGGCGTCGCGGGAGAGGTGGCCGACCTTGGTCAGCGCGTTACCGACGGTGCTGCGCAGATCGACGGCCTCCACCGACAACTCCGCCACGCCGGCGTCGTGGCGGGAGATCTCGAGCAGATCGTTGAGCAGCGCCTCGAACCGGTCGAGTTCGCTGACCAGAAGTTCGGTGGAACGGCGCAGCGCCGGGTCAAGGTCCTCGCCGTTCTCGTAGATCAGATCGGCGGCCATCCGCACAGTGGTCAGCGGGGTACGCAACTCGTGGCTGACATCGGAGGTGAAGCGGCGCTGCAGATTTCCGAACTCCTCGAGGTTGGTGATCTGGCGCTGCAGGCTCTCGGCCATGTCGTTGAACGACACCGCCAGCCGGGCCATGTCGTCCTCGCCGCGCACCGGCATCCGCTCGGAGAGGTGGCCTTCGGCGAAGCGCTCGGCGATCCGGGACGCCGAGCGGACCGGCAGCACCACCTGCCGGGAGACCAGCAGGGCGATGCCGGCCAGCAGCACCAGCAGCACCACGCCACCGGTGACCATGGTGCCGCGCACCAGCGTGACGGTGCTCTCCTCGCTGGTGAGCGGGAAGATCAGATACAACTCGAGGTTGGTCACCCGCGACGGCGCCGGGGTGCCGACCAGCAGGGCGGGCCCGGAGAACAGCTCGGTGCGCACCGTCTCGTACTGGTAGCTCACCTGCCCGGCCTTGACGAACTCGCGCAGCGAGCGGGGGATCTGGTCCACCGGACCGGCCGCCGTCGCCTCCCGCGGCCCGTCGCCGGGCACCATCAGCACGGCGTCGAAGGTGCCCGCCAGCCCGGCACCGGAGGCCTGCCCGGTCTTGGAGATCAGTGTGTTGCGGGCCAGCTGCAGGCTGGAGTCCAGCGAGCGGGCCTCCTCACCGCTGACGATTCCGCTGACGGTGCTGCGCGCCCGGTTGATCTCCTCGGTGGCCGCGCGGACCTTCACGTCGAGCACCCGGTTGGTGATCTGGCTGGTGAGCACGAAGCCGAGCGCGAGGATCACCACCGCGGACAGTCCCAGGGTGAGCACCACCACGCGCAACTGCAGCGAGCGCCGCCACATGTGGCCCAGCGCCCGGCTCACGGTGCTGGTGCCGCGCACTACCGGGCCGGACCGCCCCCAGGGACCGCGCACGCGGCCCCTGCTGCTCATCGGCCCTCGCAGGTCACGGAGGTCCGGCCTTGTATCCCACTCCTCGAACGGTGAGCACCACCTGCGGGTTCTCCGGGTCCTTCTCAACCTTGGCGCGCAGTCGCTGGACATGCACGTTCACCAGCCGGGTGTCGGCGGGATGCCGGTAACCCCACACCTGCTCGAGCAGCACATCTCGAGTAAACACCTGCCGCGGTTTGCGCGCCAACGCCACCAGCAGGTCGAACTCCAGGGGCGTGAGCGAGATCTGCTCACCGTCGCGGGTCACCTTATGGGCGGGCACGTCGATCTCGATGTCGCCGATGGACAGCATCTCGGCGGGCTCGTCCTCGTTGCGGCGCAGCCGGGCCCGCACGCGGGCGACCAGCTCCTTGGGTTTGAACGGCTTCATCACGTAGTCGTCGGCGCCGGACTCCAGCCCGAGCACCACGTCGACGGTGTCGGTCTTGGCGGTCAGCATCACGATCGGGACCCCGGAATCGGCGCGCAACACCCGGCAGACGTCGATGCCGTTCATGCCGGGCAGCATCAGGTCAAGTAACACCAGGTCGGGACGCAGTTCGCGCACCGCGGTCAGCGCCTGGGTGCCGTCAGCGATCACCGCGGTGTCGAAACCCTCGTTCCGCAGGACGATCGTCAGCATCTCCGCCAGCGAGGGGTCGTCGTCGACGACCAGGATCCGTTGCCTCATGGCCCCCATGGTGTCACCTATCAGCGCTGATTTGCTGCTACCACACGCTGGCGAGTTGCGCCGGGTCCACATCCGGGCCCACCACCGACCACGGTCCGTGCCAGGAGGCGGCGGCCAGACCGGCGTACACCGCGCCGGTGCGCTGCTGCAGCCCGGCGTCGCGCTCATAGGCGTCGCGGGCCCGGTCGGCCTCCTCGTCGGCCCGGCGGCGGGCCCGGTCGGCGGCCAGCGCCACCGGCACGTCGAGGTAGATCTGGTGATCGGGCTCCGGCAGGGCGAGCCGGCCGTACTCCAGCTCGCCGACCCAGGCGACCATCTCCCCGTCGGCGCCCTGGTGCAGCCGCGCGGCGCAGTAGGCGGCGTTGGAGGCCACGTAGCGATCCAGGATGACGACGTCGTGCTCGTCGAGCAGGGCGGTGATCTGCTCCCTGGCGCCCGCGCGGTCGAGGGCGAACAGCACCGCCATCGCATAGACGGAGTCGGCGAGGTCGCCGTGGGAGCCGTGCAG
>JAIOQK010000146.1 GCA_021413425.1 Mycobacterium sp. | reverse complement strand
CGGCGGTGATGAAGGCGCCGAGGCGGTCGCGCAGGAACGCCTGTACCCCCGGATCGGCGGCCACCTGACCGACCAGCGTGGTGACCCCGGTGCCGAGCGCTTGCGGAACGGCGGGGTTGGCCAGCAGAGCGGTGGCGGCGGTCCAGACGGCCTGAGACTCGAGTTGGCGCTCGACCAGGCTCAGCACCGTCGTGCTGCCGGACGTCAACGCCGAGAGCGTGTCCGACAGCGATGCGGAGGTCCACGGGACGGCCGCGATGAAGGTATCGACTGCGCCGATGAGGGCGGTGTTGGCCGGGTCGCCGAACGCGACCCGGACGGCGTCGGCCACTGCGGCGCCAACGACGCCGCTGATCTGACCAGGCAGCCCAATGCTGGTGAGCTGTGACGCCGTCCAGTCTGCGATGAAGGCACGGACCGTGGCATTGGACGCCAGCCCGGTGAGTTGCGGGCCGACCGTGCCGTTGTTGATCCAGCCGGCGGCGGCGTCGGCCACCAGAGGCGCGACGGCGTCGGCGAGTGCGGCGGTGCCGCCCCAGCGGACGACGTAGCCGCGGACTTGGCCTTCGAATACGTCGCGGAATTCGCCCACCCCGGCGGTAGCGGCGGCGGCGGCGGCCGTGGCCGCGGGTGCAGCGACCGCGGAAGACTGCACGGACAGTTCGCGGCGGCTCACCGCGGCCGCGGCCCAGGCCAGCGGCGCGGTGACGGGTGCGGCGGGATCGCTGTCCCCGCTCGGCAACGCAGGCGCGGCGGACATCGCGGCGGCGGCCGTGATCGACGCACGCTCGGTGGCGGCGGCCGGCGGAGTTTTGGCGACCCGCTCACGACGGGCCGGCGCGGTGGTCGAACCACGTCCGGAGTCGCTCGCCCGCGAGGCCTCGCGGGCCGGTCCGCGGGACTCCCGCGCCGACGTGGAATCGGATGCGCTGGCGGACTCCGGGCTCTCGGCGGCGGCCAGAGGCATCGCGGCGACTGCCGCCCCCACACCCAGAGCCAGCGACAGCGACCCGATCAGCCCGGCCGCCCGCAGTGGCCGCTTGGCTGGGCCGGTGTCGGCGTCGCACTGGTTCCCGGCAGAGCAGTCAGCCCCCGAAGTCTTGACGTACACAACACCCTCCACCTTGCCGCCCCGATAAGTAGAAGATAAGTAAACCACCTTTGAGCACGCCAGAGCCAACCCGCAAAGGTGGAATAGGGATTTGCTGGGACTTTAGAAGTTCCAGTCCTCGTCTTCGGTGACCACGGCCTTGCCGATCACATACGAGGAGCCCGACCCGGAGAAGAAATCGTGGTTCTCGTCGGCGTTCGGCGACAGCGCCGACAGGATCGCCGGGTTGACGTCGGTCTCGTCGCGCGGGAACAGCGCCTCGTAGCCCAGGTTCATCAGGGCCTTGTTGGCGTTGTAGCGCAGGAACTTCTTGACGTCCTCGGTGAGGCCGATGCCGTCGTAGAGGTCCTGGACGTACTCGGTCTCATTGTCATAGAGCTCGAAAAGCAGCTCGTAGGTGTAGTCCTTGAGTTCCTGGCGGCGGCTCTCGTCTTCGGCGGCCAGCGCACGCTGGAACTTGTAGCCGATGTAGTAGCCGTGCACCGCCTCGTCGCGGATGATCAGCCGGATCATGTCGGCGGTGTTGGTCAGCTTGGCCCGGCTCGACCAGTACATGGGCAGGTAGAAGCCGGAGTAGAACAGGAAGCTCTCCAGCAGGGTGGAGGCCACCTTGCGCTTGAGCGGGTCGTCGCCGCGGTAGTAGTCCATGACGATCTCGGCCTTGCGCCGCAGATTGACGTTCTCCTCCGACCAGCGGAAGACATCGTCGATGTCGGCCGTCGAGCACAGCGTGGAGAAGATCGAGCTGTAGCTCTTGGCGTGGACGGACTCCATGAACGCGATGTTGGTCAGCACCGCTTGCTCGTGCGGGGTGGCGGCGTCGGGGATCAGGCTGACCGCGCCGACCGTGCCCTGGATGGTGTCCAGCAGCGTCAGGCCGGTGAACACCCGCATGGTGACCTGCTTCTCGGCCTCGGTCAGGGTGTTCCACGACGGGATGTCATTGGACACCGGAACCTTCTCCGGAAGCC
>JAIOQK010000130.1 GCA_021413425.1 Mycobacterium sp. | reverse complement strand
CTTCTTCTGCTCCTCGGTGCCGAACATGTGCAGCACCTCCATGTTCCCGGTGTCGGGAGCGGCACAGTTGACGGCCTCGGGCGCGATCTCGGTGCTCCAGCCGGTCAACTCGGCCAGCGGCGCGTACTCCAGGTTGGTCAGCCCCGACTCGGCGGGCAGGAACAGATTCCACAGCCCGCGGTCCCTGGCCGTCTTCTTCAACTGCTCGACCACCGGGGGAACGGTGAAGTCGCCCGGCCCGGCGGCGGCCCGGTATTCGTCGTAGGACTCCTCGGCGGGCAGCACCTCGTCGACCATGAATTCGGTGAGTCGTTTGTGGTAATCGGCGGCCTTGGCGGACAGGGCGAAATCCATATCGGCAACGATAGGGCACCGCAGCGCGGCGGCGACGGCTCCCCCGAATCGAGCCAGCGGTTAGGGTGTCACAGGCAGCGGGCTTCCTCCGCTACCCGTCAATCGTCTCCCGCGCGAGAAAGCACACGGACACCCATGACAGAACCCAAGACGACAGTGGGAGTCGTCGCCGAGTCGGGGCCCGATGAGCGCCGGGTGGCTCTCGTCCCCAAGGCGGTGGCGACGCTGATCAATCACGGCGTGAGGGTGGTCGTCGAATCCGGCGCCGGCCAGCGGGCTCTGCTGCCCGACGCGTTGTACACCGACGCCGGCGCGACGATCGGAGACGCCTGGGGGTGCGACGTGGTGGTCAAGGTCGCCCCGCCGACCACCGCCGAGGTGGCCCGGCTACGTGCCGGGCAGACACTGGTCGGGTTCCTGGCACCGCGCAACGCCGACAACCAGATCGGCGCCCTCAAGGCGGCCGGCGTTCAGGCGTTCGCCGTCGAGGCGATCCCCCGGATCTCCCGCGCGCAGGCGATGGACGCGCTGTCCTCACAGGGCAACGTCGCCGGCTACAAAGCGGTGGTGCTGGCCGCCAGCGAGTCCACCCGGTTCTTCCCGATGCTGACCACCGCCGCCGGCACCGTCAAACCCGCCACCGTCCTGGTCCTCGGCGTCGGTGTCGCCGGACTGCAGGCCCTGGCCACCGCAAAGCGCCTCGGCGCCCGGACCACCGGTTACGATGTCCGTCCCGAGGTCGCCGACCAGGTGCGCTCGGTCGGAGCCCAGTGGCTGGATGTCGGAATCGACGCGGCCGGCGAGGGCGGCTACGCGCGTGAGCTCACCGATGAGGAGCGCGCGCAGCAGCAGAAGAAACTGGAAGAGGCGATCGGCAACTTCGACGTGGTGATCACCACCGCTCTGGTGCCGGGCCGGCCGGCGCCACGGCTGGTGACCGCCGCGGCGGTGCAGGGCATGAAGGCCGGCAGCGTGGTGATCGACCTGGCGGGGGAGACCGGCGGCAACTGCGAGCTCACCGAACCGGGACAGACCGTGGTCAAGCACGGCGTGACCATCGCCTCCCCGCTGAATCTGCCGGCGACCATGCCCGAGCACGCCAGCGAGCTTTACGCCAAGAACATCACCTCGCTGCTCGAGCTGATGATCACAGACGGCGCGCTGGTACCGGACTTCGACGACGAGGTCATCTCGGCCTCCTGCGTGACGAGAGGCTGACCGCATGTATTCCCAACTTCTCGCCAACCTCGCGATCCTGGTGCTTGCCGGGTTCGTCGGTTTCGCGGTGATCTCCAAGGTGCCCAACACCTTGCACACCCCGCTGATGTCGGGCACCAACGCCATCCACGGCATCGTCGTGCTGGGCGCACTGCTGGTGCTGGGCGCGCTGCCCGGCGACGCGCACTGGGGCGTGCGGATCATCGCCTTCGTGGCGCTGGTGTTCGGCACCCTCAACGTCATCGGCGGGTTCCTGGTCACCGATCGGATGCTCGGCATGTTCAAGGGCAAGAAGAAAGAGCTTCCGGCCGCGCAGGACAGCAAGGAGCTCACCAAGTGACCTACCTCGTCGACGTCCTCTACATCGTCGCCTTCGCGCTGTTCATCTACGGCCTGTCCGGGCTGACCGGACCCAAGACCGCGGTGCGCGGCAACTGGATCGCCGCCGTGGGCATGGGCATCGCGGTGGTGGCCACGCTGATCAAGGTTCGCGATACCGCGGCGATCAACTGGATTCTGATCGCCGCCGGTCTGGCGCTGGGCGTGATCCTGGGCGTCCCGCCCGCCAAGAAGACCAAGATGACCGCCATGCCGCAGTTGGTGGCGCTGTTCAATGGCGTCGGTGGCGGGACCGTCGCGCTGATCGCGTGGGCGGAATTCATCGAGACCGACGGCTTCTCGGTGTTCAAGCCCGAACAGACTCCGACGGTGGCGTTGGTGGTGGGTTCGCTGTTCGCCGCGATCATCGGTTCAGTGTCGTTCTGGGGTTCGCTGGTCGCCTTCGCGAAGTTGCAGGAAACCATCATTCCCAAGGGCGTGGAGAAGGCGTTCGTCAAGAACGCCAAGGTCTTCCAGGCCGCCAACATCGTGCTGCTGCTCGCTGCTGTGGGCGCGGCCGTCTACATCGGTATCAATGCCGGTCCCGGGCAAGGCACCGATATGTGGTGGATCGTGCTGCTGCTCGTGCTGGCCGGCATCATCGGGTTGTTCGTGGTGTTCCCCATCGGCGGTGCCGACATGCCGGTGGTGATCTCACTGCTGAACGCCATGACCGGGTTGTCGGCCGCCGCAGCGGGTCTGGCGCTGAACAACACCGCCATGATTGTGGCCGGCATGATCGTCGGCGCCTCGGGTTCGATCCTGACCAACCTTATGGCTGTGGCGATGAACCGTTCGATCCCGGCGATTGTCTTCGGTTCCTTCGGCGGCGGTGACGCCGTGGGCGGACCGGCCGGGGGAGACCAGGGCACCGTCAAGGCCACCTCCGCCGCCGATGCCGCCATCCAGATGGCGTACGCCAACCAGGTGATCATCGTTCCCGGCTACGGCCTGGCCGTTGCGCAGGCGCAGCACACCGTCAAGGAGATGGCCGACATGCTCGAGGCCAAGGGTGTGGAGGTCAAGTACGCCATCCACCCGGTCGCCGGCCGCATGCCCGGTCATATGAACGTGCTGCTGGCCGAGGCTGACGTCGAGTACGACGCGATGAAGGAAATGGACGATATCAACGGCGAATTCCCGCGAACCGACGTCACGCTTGTGATCGGCGCCAATGACGTCACCAACCCGGCCGCGCGCAACGACCCGTCGAGCCCGATCTATGGGATGCCGATCCTCAATGTCGATCAGTCGCGGTCGGTGATCGTGCTCAAGCGGTCGATGTCATCGGGTTACGCCGGTATCGAGAACCCGCTTTTCTTCGGCGAGAACACCTCGATGCTCTTCGGCGACGCCAAGAAATCCGTCGCCGAGGTCACCGAGGAACTGAAGGCGCTGTAGGCGCCACCGCCGAAATCAACACCAGGGCTGTGGCTCACGGAGCATATCCAGCCCTCATGTCGATCTCGGCGTGCCCAGCAGAAGGGTCTGCAGAGCGGCGCGTAACTCGTCGGGAAGCGGTGTGGGGCCGTCCGGGTCCCCGGGGCCTCCGAGTAGCACCAGCACCGTGTCGCACACCCCGATGCAGGCGCCGTCGCGGAACAGCCCGGTCGAGGCCACGTACGAGGTGCGCCCGATCCGGCCCACTCCGGCCCCGGTCTGGATCACTGCGGGCCAGTGCGCCTCGGCCAGGAAGTGCACGGCGTTCTGTGAGGTGACCAGGCGAAGCCGTCGCCCGCCCGCCCGGTAGGCCTCCGGCAGGACGTCCCGGTTCATCGTCGCGCGTGCGTTCTCGTGCATCGCCTCCAACGCCAGATTGTTCAGGTGGGCGTTGGCGTCCATATCGCCATAGCGGGCGGCGATCTCGTCGACGACCGGGTAGGAGTCCAGTCGAAGGCGTAACGGATCCGGTCGGGCCGCCGTCGTTGTCCAGTCAGTCACAAGCAGGCCAGCCTAGTCTCGTTAGACTCCGCTGTGGTTTCTGACGGCGGCATCGATCCCCAACGACTGGCGGTGACGCTCGCCGTCCTGGCCGAACTCGACCAACTCGACGAGACGCATCCGGACTACATCGCGGTACGCCGGGCGACAGCGCGGATGTTCAAGTCGGTGAAGAAGGCGCGTCGAGCCGAGAAGCGTGACGAGATTGCCGAGGCCGACCGCGCTGTGGTCGCCGCGACCGCAACCGGAGCACCCGATCGCATCGACGACGAGACCCGAGGCATCCCGCTGTCGGCGTCGGTCAGCGCCCCGAGTGCCGGCACCCTGCTGCGGTCGCGGGCCTGCTACATCTGCAAGCAGCACTACACCCGAGTGGATGCGTTCTATCACCAGCTGTGCCCGGAGTGCGCGGCGCTCAGTCACGCCAAGCGCACCGCACGCACCGATCTCACCGGAAAGCGTGCGCTGCTGACCGGCGGCCGCGCGAAGATCGGCATGTACATCGCGCTGCGCCTACTGCGCGACGGCGCGCACACGACCATCACCACCAGGTTCCCCCGGGACGCCGTACGCCGGTTCTCGAGCATGCCGGACTCGCATCTGTGGCTGCACCGGTTGCGGGTGGTGGGTATCGACCTGCGTGACCCGGCCCAGGTCGTCGGCCTGGCCGACGTTGTGGCACAGGATGGTTCGCTCGACATCCTGATCAATAACGCCGCCCAGACCGTGCGTCGCTCACCCGGTGCCTACGCACCCCTGGCCGAGGCCGAGCTCGCACCGCTGCCCGAGGGTCCGCTTCCCGAACTACTGACCTTCGGCCACACCAACGATCCACATCCCCAGGCGCTGGCTGCCTCGGTCGCGAGCCATCCGATCCTGGCGGCCGCGGCCTCGCGTGCCGATGAATTGACCGAAGCCGCGCTGTCCGCCGGATCGACCTCGCTGCAGCGGCTGGCCGCCGGAACCGCCATCGACGCCGGCGGGCTCGTGCCCGATGAGCATCACGTGAACAGCTGGACGCAACACGTGGACGACGTCGAGCCACTGGAGATGCTCGAGGTGCAACTGGCCAACACGGTCGCGCCCTTCCTGCTCATCAGCCGACTCCGTCCGGCGCTGGCGGCATCGCGCGCCCGGCGCACCTACGTCGTCAACGTCTCCGCGATGGAGGGCGTGTTCTCCCGTCGCTACAAGGGGCCGGGGCATCCGCACACCAACATGGCCAAGGCCGCGCTCAACATGCTGACCCGCACCAGCGCGGCCGAGATGTTCGAGACCGACGGGATTCTGATGACCAGTGTCGACACCGGATGGATCACCGACGAGCGCCCGCACCCGACGAAGGTCCGCCTCGCCGAGGAGGGGTTTCATGCGCCGCTCGATCTGGTCGATGGCGCTGCCCGGGTCTACGACCCGATCGTGTCCGGTGAGGCCGGAGTCGACTACTACGGGGTGTTCCTCAAGGACTACCGGCCGACGAACTGGTGAGCGTGCACCCTAGACCGGCG
This sequence comes from Mycobacterium sp., assembly GCA_021413425.1. Lineage (GTDB taxonomy): Bacteria > Actinomycetota > Actinomycetes > Mycobacteriales > Mycobacteriaceae > Mycobacterium. The sequence goes on along the minus strand of JAIOQK010000130.1, from coordinate 822 downwards.
GATATGCCGGCGTACCGGTCCAGTCGGTACCGCGCAGCGCCCAGGGCAGCCAGCTGAAGAAGTACTCGACCTCGTCGGTCATGTCGTAGTCCGGATTCGGGTCGAAATCCATTGACTTACCTCCACATGTGCGACGTCCGACTGGGTCACCCTATCGCGCGGGGACCGCAGCGCGCCGCGGATCCCCCGCTATTGCGGCTACCACGGCACCAGGATGGACGACGTCGCCGACGTCGTCGGTCTGAACAAGGCGACCGTCTACCACTACTACGCCAGCAAGTCGCTGATCCTGTTCGACATCTACCGCCGGGCTGCCGAGAACACCCTGGCAGCGGTGCATGACGACCCGTCCTGGACCGCACGCGAGGCGCTCTACCAGTACACGGTGCGGCTGCTGACCAATATCGCCGACAACCCGGAGGGGGCCGCGGTCTACTTCCAGGAGCAGCCCTACATCACCGAGTGGTTCACCGACGAGCAGGTCGCCGAGGTCCGCGAGAAGGAGACCCAGGTCTACGAGCACCTGGCCGGGCTGATCGACCGGGGCATCGCCAGCGGAGAGTTCTTCGAGTGCGACTCGCATGTGGTGGCGCTGGGCTACATCGGGATGACCATGGGCGCCTACCGGTGGCTGCGGCCCGACGGCCGGCGCAGCGCCAAGGAGATCGCCGAGGAGTTCGCCGGCGCACTGCTGCGCGGGCTGATCCGCGACGAGAAGATCCGTACCGACAGCCCGCTGGGCACCGCCGCGGGCGCGAGCATCTGATGCCGCTGGTCTCCAAGACCGTCGAAGTCAGCGCGGACGCCGCGGCCATCCTGGGG
>JAIOQK010000133.1 GCA_021413425.1 Mycobacterium sp. | reverse complement strand
CTGGCGCACCGGATCCGGCCGCGCCCTCTACCGGACCGAGGCCAGCGCGCCGGACGGCTCCAACGCCCGCGTCGTCCTCGACGACGGGGTCGCCGAGTACCGCGACTAGACGACGAACGACTAGACGACGACGCCGACCAGACGGCCGATACCGTAGGTGATCGCCATCGCCACCGCTCCGCCGATGACCACCCGCTGCGTCGCCCTACGGGCATCGGCACCACCGAGGCGGGCGCTGGCCCATCCGGTGATCGCCAGTGCCAGCAGCACACCGACGAAGGTGATCGGTATGCGCATCGACGGCGGCGGCAGCAGGATCGCCAGCATCGGCAGCAGCGCCCCGACGGTGAAGGCGATCGCCGAGGAGATCGCCGCGTGCCAGGGGTTGGTGAGCTCGTCGGGGTCGATGCCGAGTTCGATGTCGATGTGTGCGGCGAACGCGTCGTGCTCGGTGAGTTCGACGGCGACGGTGCGGGCGGTCTCGGGGGACAGGCCCTTGGCCTGGTAGAGCCCGACGAGTTCCTCCAGTTCAGCTTCGGGAAACTCGATGAGTTCGCGCCGTTCCTTGTCCAGCAGCGCCTGCTCGGTGTCGCGCTGGGTGCTCACCGACACGTACTCGCCCAGCGCCATCGACAGCGCACCGGCGGCCAACCCGGCGGCACCGGCGGTGATGATCGGTGCGCGGTCCATCGTGGCCGCGGCGACGCCGATCACGATGCCGGCCACCGAGACGATGCCGTCATTGGCGCCGAGCACCCCGGCGCGCAACCAGTTGAGCTTGGTGTTGATGGCTCCGACATGCGGTTCAGCGGAGTGCGTTTTCGGGGTCACCGGTGCAGCGTAGCGGCCGGGCGGACCCGGTGTTGTATAGAACATATGTTCGATACACTCACGCGATGGGCTGGAGCGACGGGCCGCCGAGTTGGGCGGAGATGCAGCGGGTGCTCAACAGCCGGCCACCGGAGCCGCCGGGCCGGCGACATCAGGCAGCGCTCTCGGAGCCGCTGGCCGACGGCAGCGACAGCCCGGCCTGGTCCCGCAAGCGGGGCGCCTACCAACCACCCGAACTCGACCGGCCCGGTGGGCGCACCGTCCCGTATGCGGAGTTGCACGCTCACTCAGCGTTCAGCTTCCTCGACGGCGCCAGCACCCCGGAGGAGTTGGTAGAGGAGGCCGCCCGACTGGATCTGCGGGCCATCGCGCTCACCGACCATGACGGGTTGTACGGGGTGGTGCGCTTCGCCGAGGCCGCAAGAGAACTGGGCATGCGCACCGTCTTCGGCGCCGAACTCTCACTGGGTGAGGTGCCCCGCACCCACACGCCCGACCCGCCCGGCCCGCACCTGCTGGTGCTGGCCCGCGGGCCCGAGGGGTATCGGCGGCTGTCCCGCCAGCTGGCCGCCGCGCATCTGGCCGGCGGGGCAAAGGGCACGCTGCGCTACGACTACGACTCCCTGACCGAGGCGGCCGGCGGGCACTGGCACATCCTGACCGGTTGCCGCAAAGGCCATGTGCGCCAGGCATTGTCGACCGGTGGGCCGGAGGCGGCCGCCGCCGCGCTGGCCGATCTCGTGGACCGGTTCGGCTCCGATCGGGTCAGCGTCGAGGTGACACACCACGGTCATCCGCTCGATGATGAGCGCAACGCTGCGCTGGCCGGACTGGCGCGGCGGTTCGGGGTGTCGGTGATCGCCACCACGGCCGCGCACGTCGCCGAGCCGTCCCGGACCCGGCTGGCGGCGGCCATGGCGGCGATCCGGGCCCGCCAATCCCTGGACTCCGCGGCCGGGTGGCTGGCGCCGATGGGTGCGGCGCACCTGCGCTCCGGGGCGGAGATGGCCGGGCTGTTCGGCCCCGGCCCGGTGGCCGCAGCCGCCGATCTGGGCGAGGTGTGCGCCTTCGAGTTGGCGCTGATCGCCCCGCAGTTGCCGCCGTTCGACGTCCCCGCCGGGCACACCGAGGACAGCTGGCTGCGGGAGCTGACC
>JAIOQK010000132.1 GCA_021413425.1 Mycobacterium sp. | reverse complement strand
CCCGCAATGTGCGGGTGCTCTCCGCGGTGTCGTTCCTGCAGGACACCGCCAGCGAGTTGCTCTACCCGTTGTTGCCGATCTATCTGACGACCGTGCTCGGCGCACCGCCGGCGGTGGTGGGTGCCATCGAGGGCGCGGCCGAAGGCGCGGCGTCGGTGACCAAGATCGCCGTCGGCCCACTCGGTGACCGGTTCGCCAGGCGGCCGCTGATCGCCACCGGCTACGGCATGGCGGCGCTGGGCAAGGTGATCGTCGCCGCTGCCGGGGCGTGGCCGGGCGTGCTGACCGGGCGGGTTGTCGACCGCCTCGGCAAGGGCATCCGCGGTGTGCCACGCGACGCCCTGCTGGTCGAGGGACTCGATCCGGCGGTGCGCGGCAAGGTGTTCGGCTTCCACCGCACCATGGACACCCTCGGCGCGGTGATCGGTCCACTGATCGGGCTGGTGGGCTACGAACTGCTCGACCAGCAGATCGCGCCGCTGCTCTATATCGCCATCATCCAGGCGGTGCTCTCGGTGCTGCTGATCGCGCTGGTGCGCGAGAAGCCGCGCACCGGCCCCCGTCCGCCGCGTCATCCGATCATGGCCGGGATGCGCGAGCTTCCGCGGCGGTTCTGGCGGGTCACGGCGGTGGTGGTCGGCTTCGGCCTGGTGAACTTCCCCGACGCGCTTCTTCTGTTGCGGCTCAATGAGATCGGCTTCGGGGTCGTCGAAGTCATCCTGGCGTACGTCACCTACAACCTGGTCTACGCGTTGGCCAGCTTCCCGGCCGGGCTGCTGGCCGATCGGCTGCCCCGCTCAGCGGTGTTCGGTATCGGGCTGTTGTTCTTCGCCATCGGCTACATCGGCCTCGGCCTCACCGACGACCCCGTAGTGGCCTGGGTGCTCATCGGTGTCTACGGGCTGTTCACCGCATGCACCGACGGGGTGGGCAAGGCCTGGGTGTCCTCGCTGGCCGATGACGACCACCAGGCCACCGCGCAGGGTGTGTTCCAGGGCGGCAGCGGATTGGCGATTCTGGTCGCCGGGGTATGGGCCGGTCTGCTCTGGGGTGCCGACGGACGGCTGCCCCTGCTGATCTCCGGTGTGGTCGGCGGGTGTTTCGCCGCGGCACTCCTGGGCCGGTGGGCCTTTCGCTCCGCAACGGTGAGGACTCCCTGATGCGCACCATTCACGTCATCGGCATCGGAGTGGGCGATCCGGACTACGTGACCACCCAGGCGATCCGGGCGCTGCGCGACACCGAGGTGTTCTTCGCGATGGACAAGGGCGAGGCCAAGAGCGACCTGGTGGCGCTGCGCCGGGAGATCTGCCGCCGCTTCATTCCCGATGCGGGCTACCGATTCGTCGAACTGCCCGACCCGCCCCGCGCCGATGACGCCGACTACGGTCGCGCGGTGGCCGACTGGCATGCCGCGCGGGCCCGGTTGTGGGCGCACGCCATTGAGACCGAACTGGGCGCCGACGGGGTGGGCGCCTTCCTGGCATGGGGTGACCCGTCGCTGTATGACAGCACCCTGCGGATCCTCGAGGAGGTGGCCCGGCACGTCGAACTGCGCTACGACGTCCTCCCCGGCATCACCGCCATCCAGGCGCTGACCGCCCGGCACCGCATCCCGCTCAACGACATCGGGGAGCCGGTGCTGATCACCACCGGGAGAAGACTGCGCGAACAGGGGCTGTCCGGTTCGGCGGTGGTGATGCTCGACGGTGACTGCGCGTTTGCGACCTGCCCCCCGCAGACCCGCATCTGGTGGGGCGCCTACCTCGGCACCGACGACGAGATCCTGTTGTCGGGCACCGTCGGAGATGTTGGCACGCATATCGCCGAGGTGCGGGCGTCCGCCCGCGCCGCGCACGGCTGGATCATGGATATCTATCTGCTGCGCCCGTGACATGATCACCCGATGGGATCGTTTCTGGGCCGCGCGGCGGTCACCGGCCTGGCGCTGTGGGTTGTCACCCTGATCGTGCCGGGTATGAGATTCGTCGGCGGCAGCAGTACCGCGCAGACCGTCGGCATCATTTTCGTCGTCGCGGTGATCTTCGGTCTGGTCAACGCCGTCATCAAACCGCTCGTCACGCTGCTGTCACTGCCGCTGTATGTGCTGACGCTCGGGCTGTTCCATGTGGTGGTGAATGCGTTCATGCTCTGGATCACCGCGTGGATCACCGAACACACCACCCACTGGGGTCTGCAGATCGACCGGTTCTGGTGGACCGCCATCTGGGCGGCGATCCTGCTCTCGCTGGTCGGCTGGCTGATCTCGCTGCCGTTGCGCAGCGCCGAGCGCGCTCTGGGCGGCTAGCCGGCTGGCTAGCCTGACGCGATGCCGGAACTTGCGGAAGTCGAGGCGCTCGCCGATCACCTGCGCCGTCACGCCGTCGGCAAGACCGTCGACCGCGTCGATGTGGCGTCGCTGTCGGTGCTCAAGACCTTCGACCCGCCCGCTTCCGCGCTGCACGGCCATACCGTCACCGCCGCCCACCGCTGGGGCAAGTATCTGGGGTTGCAGACCGGTGATCTGTACCTGATCACCCACCTGTCCCGGGCCGGGTGGTTGCGGTGGTCGGACACGCTGAACCCCGCTGCGCCCAAGCCGGGTAAGGGCCCGATCGCACTGCGGGTGCATCTCGGCGGTGCGGGGTTCGACCTCACCGAGGCCGGAACACAGAAACGCCTGGCGGTGTGGCTGGTCGACGATCCGCAGAAGGTGCCTGGCATCGCGACGCTGGGCCCCGATGCGCTGAGTCTCACGCCGGAGACGCTCGCAGAACTGTTGGCGCACAACAGCGGCCGGATCAAGACCGTCATCACCGACCAGTCGGTGATCGCCGGGATCGGCAACGCCTACAGCGATGAGATCCTGCATACCGCTCGGTTGTCACCGTTCGCGACGGCGGCCAAACTCACCGAAGCGCAACTGGCCACCCTGCACGCCGCGATGGTCTCGGTGCTCACCGACGCGGTGCAGCGCTCAGTCGGCCGGCAGGTGGCAACACTGAAGGGGGAGAAGCGATCCGGCATGCGGGTGCACGCCCGCACCGGGCTGCCGTGCCCGGTGTGCGGGGACGCCGTGCGCGAGGTGTCCTTCGCCGATAAGTCGTT
>JAIOQK010000169.1 GCA_021413425.1 Mycobacterium sp. | reverse complement strand
GAGGACGGCGGCCGCCAGGGTCAGCGTGCACAGGCTGGCCAGGAAACTCGCTGTGGCGGGGGTGAATTCGAGCCCCCTGCGCACCTCGGCGAGGTTGGCCGACAGTGTGGTGGGGTCGGCCGCGGTGATGGAATACCCCAGGCCCATCGCGACGACGGTCATGGTGGCCGCCCGGCCCGTGACGTGCTGTTGCTGCACCACCGGCGTGATGCTAGCCCTACTGTGTGGGCTATGAGTCGAGTCGATCTGCTGCGCCATCCCCTGCATTCGGGCCACCTGACCGTCGGTGCGCTCAAACGCCACCGCAACCGGCCGGTGCTGTTCCTCGGTGACACCACGATGACCGGCGGCGAACTGGCCGACCGGATCAGCTGCTACATCCAGGCGTTCGAGGCGCTCGGGGCCGGCAGCGACGCGACCGTCGGCCTGCTGTCGCTGAACCGGCCGGAGGTGCTGATGATCATCGGCGCCGGGCAGACCCAGGGCTACCGGCGCACCGCGCTGCATCCACTGGGCTCGCTCGACGACCACGCCTATGTGCTGGCCGACGGCGGGGCGACGTCGTTGATCATCGACCCCAACCCGATGTTCGTCGAGCGCGCGGTCGGGCTGCTCGCGAAGGTCCCGTCGCTGCGGCAGGTGCTGACGCTGGGCCCGGTGCCGCCCGAGCTGTCCGACGTCGGCGTCGACCTGATCGCCGAGGCGGCGAAGTATCCGGCCGCACCGTTGGTGGCGGCCGACCTCCCGCCCGACCACATCGGTGGCCTGACCTACACCGGCGGCACCACCGGTAAGCCCAAGGGCGTGATGGGCACGGTGAGCTCGATCCTGACGATGACGACCGCGCAGCTGGCCGAGTGGGAGTGGCCCGAACATCCGCGGTTCCTGATGTGCACGCCGCTGTCGCACGCCGGGGCGGCGTTCTTCGTGCCGACGATCGTCAAGGGCGGCGAGATGATCGTGCTGCCGAAGTTCGACCCGGCAGAGGTGCTGGCCACCATCGAGGAGCGCAAGATCACCGCGACCATGTTGGTCCCGTCGATGATCTACGCACTGATGGACCACCCGGATTCGCACACCCGCGACCTGTCGTCGCTGGAGACGGTGTACTACGGCGCTTCGGCGATGAACCCGGTGCGGCTGGCCGAGGCGATCGAGCGATTCGGGCCGATCTTCGCGCAGTACTACGGACAGTCCGAGGCGCCGATGGTGATCACCTACCTGGCCAAGGGCGAGCACGACGCCAAGCGGCTGACGTCCTGCGGGCGGCCCACACTGTTCGCCCGCACCGCACTGCTCGACGCCGACGACAACCCGGTGGCCCAGGGCGAGGTCGGTGAGATCTGCGTGTCCGGACCGCTGCTCTGCGGCGGGTACTGGAACCTTCCGGAGGAGACCGCCAAAACCTTCAAGGACGGCTGGATGCACACCGGCGACATGGCCCGCGAAGATTCCGACGGCTTCTGGTACATCGTCGACCGGGTCAAGGACATGATCGTCACCGGCGGATTCAACGTGTTCCCGCGCGAGGTGGAGGACGTCGTCGCCGAGCATCCGGCCGTGGCGCAGGTGTGCGTCATCGGCACGCCGGACGAGAAGTGGGGCGAGGCGGTGACGGCGGTGATCGTGCTGCGTCCCGACCACCCGGGCGACGATGAGTCGGTGGCCCGGGTGAGAGTCGAGATCCAGGACGCCGTCAAGGAACGCAAGGGGTCGGTGCAGACGCCCAAGCAGGTGATCGTGGTCGAGTCGGTGCCGGTGACCGCCCTGGGCAAGCCCGATAAGAAGGCGGTGCGGGCGCAGTTCTGGAAGGACTCCGATCGGGCCGTGGGTTAGTGCGCGCGGTTCTGTTCGATTTCTCCGGCACGCTGGCCCGACTGGACGACAACGCCGCATGGTTCGACGGGATGGGCCTCGACGCCGCCCGGCGCGCCGAGGTGATGGATCGGATGACGCATCCCACCGCGAGCGTGACACATGATGCCTGGGCGCTGCGTGACCTCGACGCGCAGATGCATCGGCAGGCCTATCTGCACGTGCTGCGCGAGTCCGGGCTGTCTCGCGAGCACGCCGAATCGCTGTACGCCCGATGCACCGATCCGGCTGAGTGGACCGTGTACCCGGACACCGCCGCGGTGTTGAACGGCCTGCGCGACGCTCGCGTCCAGACCGGTGTGGTGTCCAACATCGCCTGGGATATCCGCCCGGTGCTGAAATCAGCCGGCGCCGACACCGAGGCGTACGTGCTGTCCTACGAGGTGGGGTCGGCCAAGCCCGACCCGGCCATCTTCGAGGCCGCTCTCACCCGGCTCGGTGTCGAGGCCGCGGACACGCTGATGGTCGGCGACAGCGAGGAGAACGACGGCGCGGCCCGGGAGTTGGGCTGTTCGTTCGTTCTGGTGGACCCGCTTCCCACAGCGCAACGGCCGACCGGACTGATCGACGCGCTGCGCGGGCGGGGGATCACGGTGTGAGGTTTCCCCGCCTCTGAGCGACTGTCAGCGACTGTCAGCGACTGAAGTGCGCCCGTCGGTGCGCCGTGCGACGGTGCCGGCATGCAGCGGATCCTGCGCGGCACCGACCTGCGCTACACCCTGACCCGGCTGTTGCAGGTCCTGGGACCGATGACGGTCTCGGACCTGTGCGCCCAGCTCGAGAACCTGAACTTCGGCGTCGAGGGCCGGCCGACGAAGGTGGTCTCCGATGCCCTGCGGTGGGAGATGGGCCGCGACCGGGTGATCCGGCGCGGCCGCGGACTCTACGGCGAGGGCTGGGCGCCCAGTGGCACCGCATACCGGATCGTCGACCGGGTGGAGTCGCTCAAAGTCGAAGCAGAGTCGCTCAGAGGCGGGAAAACAGCTGGGCGTAGTTTCGAGCGCGTGAGCGATAACCCGTTCAACCCCGCACTGTGGACGCCCGTCGGAGACCTCCATCCCGAGTTCGCCGACCTCACCGACATCACCTACCACCGCCACGTGATCGACGGCGTACTGCAGCCGACGGTGCGGGTGGCC
>JAIOQK010000305.1 GCA_021413425.1 Mycobacterium sp. | reverse complement strand
GACGGCAGCCGAAAGGCTTCGCGCCAGTACCGGGCGTAGGAGGCCAACGCGTCGCGGATCAGCGAGTCCGGCACACCCTCCGGTGTGGTCCCGATGACCCGGGCCAGGTTCTTGCGCAACTGTGCCGGCCCGCCGCCCAGGGCCGCGTAGCGCGCACCGGCGCCGGCGATGCCGCGGGCCAGTGGTTCGGGCATGGCGCGGACCAGCCGCCACCCCGTGGCGTAGCTCCAGTCACTGAGGGTGTCGGAACCGATCACCGCGGCGCGCTTCCCGCATCGGGACGCTTGATGAAGTCGGTGGCACCCGGTGAGGTGCGCACGGCGTGCACACGCTGGCCGACGGTGATCAGGCTGGCCACCGCCAGCACCCACATCGCCACCGGCAGAGCGGCCGCAATGGGGAAGAACGGCAGATCCGACAGCCCCGCGCCGAGCAGCACGATGACCAGCCGCTCGGGCCGCTCGATCAGCCCGCCACCGCCGTGGAGGCCGCTGGCTTCGGCGCGGGCCTTGATATACGAGATCACCTGGGAGGTCACCAGGCAGATCAATGTCGCGACCACCAGCGCGGAATCGCCCAGCCCGAACGCCGCCCACCACAGCAGTCCGCAGAACACCGCGCCGTCGCTGATGCGGTCGCAGGTGGCGTCGAGCACCGCACCGAAGGGGGTGCCGCCGCCGCGTTCGCGGGCCATCGCGCCGTCGAGCATGTCGGCGAGCACGAAGAACCAGATCACCAGCCAGCCGATGAACAGGTGCCCGGCCGGAAACAGCGTCAGCGCGGCGATCACCGATCCGGCGGTGCCGAGGATCGTCACCGCATCGGGGGTCAGTCCGGCGCGCAGCGCGACCTTGGCCACCGGGGTGCTGATCTTGGTGTAGGCCGCCCGGGTCATCAGGTAGAAGTCGCTCACGGTTGCGCGGCCCATTCGTCGGCCAGCAGCGCGCGGGTGTCGCGCAGCAACTGCGGGATGGTCTTGGTCTCCCCCACGATGGTGATGAAATTCGCGTCCCCGGACCACCGCGGGACGACGTGCATGTGCAGGTGATCGGCCAGGGAGCCGCCGGCCGAGCGGCCCAGGTTGAGTCCGACGTTGAACCCGTCCGGGTGCGACACCGTCTTGATCACCCGGATGGCCTTCTGGGTGAACGCCATCAACTCCGCGCTCTCGGCGTCGGTGAGGTCCTCGAGTTCGGAGACCTGTCGGTAGGGCACCACCATGAGGTGGCCCGGGTTGTACGGGTAGATGTTGAGTACGGCGTAGACCAGGTCGCCGCGCGCGATCATCAGGCCGTCCTCGTCGGCCATCGCGGGGATGTCGGTGAACGGCTTCGTGGATCCGGCCGAGCCGCCGCCGGTGGTTGCGCCGACGATGTAGTTCATCCGATGCGGTGTCCACAGGCGCTGCAGCCGGTCAGGGTCACCCGTGCCCCGATCCACCAAGTCCTCAGGCACTGCCGACCTTCACCAATTCCGCTGTGGGAAAGGCGTTCTCGCGGGCGTCGACCCAGTCCCGGATCGCGGCGATAGCCTCGGTACGCGGCACCCCGTTGATCTGGGTGCGGTCGGCGAACCGGAAGCTCACCGCGCCGGCTTCGACGTCGCGGTCACCCGCGAGCAGCATGAACGGCACCTTCTGGTTGGTCGCGTTGACGATCTTCTTGGCCATCCGGTCATCGCTGGCGTCCACCTCGGCGCGCAGACCCGCCGTGCGCAGCTCGGCGGCGACGTCGTGCAGATAGTCGGCGTGCTCGTCGGCGACGGGGATGCCGACCACCTGCACCGGCGCCAGCCACGCGGGGAACGCCCCGGCGTAGTGCTCGGTGAGGATGCCGAAGAACCGTTCGATAGAGCCGAACAGCGCGCGGTGGATCAACACCGGCCGCTGCCGGCTGCCGTCGGCGGCGGTGTACTCCAACTCGAAGCGCTCAGGCATGTTGAAGTCCAGTTGGATGGTGGACATCTGCCAGCTGCGGCCCAGCGCGTCGCGCACCTGCACGCTGATCTTCGGCCCGTAGAACGCCGCACCGCCGGGATCGGGCACCAGGTGCAGGCCACTAGATTCCGCGACCTCGCGCAACGTCTCGGTGGCCTCCGCCCACAATTCATCGGAGCCGACGTACTTTTCCGGGTCCTTCGTGGACAGCTCCAGGTAGAAGTCGTCGAGGCCGTAGTCGCGCAGCAGGTCCAGCACGAAGCGCAGCAGCGAGGCCAGTTCGTCGCGCATCTCGTCGCGGGTGCAGTAGATGTGCGCATCGTCCTGGGTCATGCCGCGCACCCTGGTCAGGCCGTGCACCACCCCGGACTTCTCATACCGATACACGGTGCCGAATTCGAAGAGCCGCAACGGAAGTTCGCGATACGAGCGGCCGCGGGATCGGTAGATCAGATGGTGCATGGGGCAGTTCATCGGTTTGAGGTAGTAGTTCTGCCCCGGCTTGCGCAGCGTGCCGTCCTCGGCGTACTCGGCGTCGATGTGCATCGGCGGGTACATGCCCTCGGCGTACCACTCCAGGTGCCCGGAGGTGATGTAG
>JAIOQK010000136.1 GCA_021413425.1 Mycobacterium sp. | reverse complement strand
GAAACGCCCGGACCCATCCCGAACCCGGAAGCTAAGCCAGCCAGCGCCGATGATACTACCCAACAGGGTGGAAAAGTAGGACACCGCCGAACACCCATTAACGAAATACCCCCCGGAGAAATCCGGGGGGTATTTCCATTTCCACACCTCTGCCATTTCTCCGCATATTCCGGTATTCGCGTCAGCGGTTGCTGATTCGGCACCGAGACCGGTCCACCTGGTTCTAACCTGCTTTCCGTGTGGATCGTCGTTGGGCTGCCCGTGCTGACGGTGCTGTTGGCGGCCGCGTGCGCACTGGTGCCGGCGGCCCGCCGATGGGTGTGGCCATTGCTGGCACTCGCTGCCCTCAACGTTGTGTTGAGCCCGATTACCAGCGGCGAAAGGTTCTATCAAAGTGCCGAGATCCCTGATTACCGGCGGGCAGTCGAGACCGGTGATTTCACGACATTCCGGGAACTGCTCGGCCGACACGACCCCTACCTTCAACCCAAGATGATCGCGATCGCGGTTGTCCTGATGATCGCCGTCGCCGCGCTGGCGCTACTGCGGCACCGCGAGCAGCGCGGCAAGGCTACGCCGGCTGTGGCCAGGACCGGTGTTGTGGGGCTGATCGTTCTGGTGGGCGTGGCTACCGCGGTTCAGGTTCATCACCTTGCCTCCTCAGACCTACTGTGGCTGCCCTAGATGACGGCGGACGCCGGCAGGCCATTCTCCAGGCAGAGAAGCGTTCGTTTGCGGTCCAAGCCCCCGCCGTATCCGGTCAGCCCGCCGCCCGAACCGATGACCCGGTGGCACGGAACGATGATGCCGATCGGATTGCGTCCGTTGGCCAGGCCGACCGCCCGCGATGCCCCCGGCGCACCGATCTGCTCAGCGATCTGGCCATAGGATCGCGTCTCGCCGTAGGGAATCGTCTGCAGCGCCGCCCAGACCCGTCGCTGGAACTCGGTGCCGATCAGCGTCACCTCGACGTCGAATTCCGTCAGCGCCCCGGCGAAGTACGCCTCGAGTTGCTCGGCGACGTCGGCGAATGCGCCGTCGGAGAACACCCAGTGCGCCCGGTCCGGCTCGTGCGTCTGGCCGGCCATCCGCAGGTGCGTCAGCGTCGATCCGGTGCCCGCCAGGGTCAGCGGGCCGATCGGGCTGTCCATCGTCGAAAACCGCACTTTGTCCACAACGTCGACGTCCATGCCGTCGAGCCTACGTACCGCCCACCAGGCTGGCTATCTGGACGCGGTCGTCATAGCCGCGCAACCGCACCGGCTTACCCAGCCGCCAGAACCGCTGCTCACGCTCCGTGGCGGCTGCCACGGTGGCCGCCGACGCCAGCGCCCGGCTGGGCTCGGACCGGGCCAATTCGGCCAGCCGGGCGGCTTCGTTGACCGGCTCGCCGATCACCGTGTACTCGAACCGCTCGAAGGCGCCGACGTTGCCGGCCACCACCTGCCCGGCCGCCACCCCGATACGGGCCGGGCACTCGGGCACCTCGATCTTCAATCGCCGGGCGACGGCGCGGGTCGCCGCCAGCGCTTCGTTCTCCGGGTTCTCCAGGCTCACCGGCGCACCGAAGATGGCCAGTGCCGCGTCACCCTCGAACTTGTTGACCAGCCCGCGGTGCCGGTCGACTTCTTCGACGATCACGGTGAAGAACCGGTTGAGCAGTTCGACGACCTCCTTGGCGGGCCGGGTGCTGACCAGTTTGGTGGAGCCGACCACATCGACGAACAGCACGGCGACATGGCGCTCCTCCCCGCCGAGCGTGGGCATCTGCTGCTCGGCGGCGGCGGCGACCTCGCGGCCGACGTGGCGACCGAACAGGTCGCGAACCTGTTCCCGTTCGCGTAGTCCGGCGACCATCGAGTTGAACCCGCGTTGCAGCTCGCCGAGTTCGGTGCCGTCGAACACCACGACGTGCGCGTCGAGGTCGCCTTCCTCGACCTGCTTGAGCGCTGCGCGCACCATGCGGACCGGGGTGGCGATCATCCACGCCAGGACCCAGATAAGGATGAATCCGACCACCAGCGAGCCGATTGCGGTGATGATCACGGCGACCTCGAGTTGGCGCTGGGTGAGGTTGCGCAACATCAGCGAGAACAGTCCGGACAGGGCGATGCCGATGAGCGGCATCCCGGAGGCGAACACCCAGACCGTCATCGTTCGGCCCATGATCCCCGGCGCCAGACGGTGCGGTGGATGGCCGGCCGCGAGCGCCTGGGCGGCCACCGGACGCAGGGCGAACTCGGCGAACAGATACGCCCCGGTGGCCACCAGCATCCCGACGAACACCACGCCGAATGACAGCCTGGGGATGAAGTCGGTGTTGTAGCGGCCGTAGAGCGCGGTGAACACAACGGCTCCGGTTCCCCACAGCACGATGTGCACCACTGCGATCCGCCACGGCGTCAGAAACGTGCTGCGCTGATCGGCTGCGGTGGGACGGCGTCCATCGATGGCCCATCGCAGATCCTTGATCGTGGAGGCGTGGATCCACCAGGCGCCGAACGCCAGCGCGCCCACGATGTAGCCGGGCACTACGACGGTCGGCAGCCACATCGGCACGTCGCTGATCGCGCTCGGTTCGGGGAAGGCCACCAGTATCAGCAGCATCGCCAGGCCGATGCCGATCGTGTTGATCATCAACATGAAGGCGGTGAGGATGGTCTGGATCCGGATCCGCCGCCGCCGCGGACTCTCGTTCGCCGGGCCCAGCAGCAACGATCCGAAGTCCGACGACCGGGACGGCCGGCCGCTCTGCCGGGTGAGCCTCTCCAGGACGCGGCCCAGCCGCTGCGCCACACTCGGGTCAGAACTCATCGTGGCGTCAGACTAATGCGCCCGCGGCGGCACCCTAAGCTGAACCGGTGCGACTCGTGATCGCCCAGTGCACGGTGGACTATCTGGGCCGGCTGACCGCCCACCTGCCATCGGCCCGGCGGCTGCTGCTGATCAAAGCCGATGGGTCGGTCAGCGTGCACGCCGATGACCGCGCCTACAAGCCGCTCAACTGGATGAGCCCGCCGTGCTGGCTCACCGACGACGACAGCGGCGTGTGGGTGGTGGAGAACAAAGCCGGTGAGAAGCTACGCATCACCATCGAGGAGATCGAACACGACTCCAGCCATGAACTGGGCGTCGATCCGGGTCTGGTCAAGGACGGTGTTGAGGCGCACCTGCAGGAACTGCTCGCCGAGCACATCGAAACCCTCGGCGAGGGTTACACGCTGGTTCGCCGGGAGTTCATGACCGCCATCGGTCCGGTGGACATCCTCTGCCGCGACGCCGCGGGCGGCTCGGTGGCTGTGGAGATCAAACGCCGCGGCGATATCGACGGCGTGGAGCAGTTGACCCGCTATCTGGAGTTGCTCAATCGGGACCCCCTGCTGGCACCCGTGACCGGCGTGTTCGCCGCTCAGCAGATCAAGCCGCAGGCCCGCACACTCGCCGAGGATCGTGGGATCCGCTGCCTCACATTGGATTACGACGTCATGCGGGGGATCGACAGCGATGAGTTCCGGCTGTTCTGATGTTGCGCCGCCGCGAGACCGGCCCCGACGGCCACGAGTACGAGGTGCTACCGATCGCCGGAGCGAAGGCGGTCAAGACCTATCGCTGTCCCGGGTGTGACCACGAGATCCGTCCCCGGACCCCGCACACGGTGGTCTGGCTCGCCGATGACGACGGCACAGACAGGAGGCACTGGCATACGCACTGCTGGGCCAACCGGCACACCCGCCGCCCCACCCGGAGACGGCCCTGACGCTAGTCCTGGCGCGCGGGCTCGACGAGTTCCACCAGGACGCCGCCGGCGTCCTTGGGATGGATGAAGTTGATCCGGGAGTTCGACGTGCCGCGCCGCGGGACGTCGTAGAGCAACCGCAGGCCCTGGGCCCGCAGCCGCTCCGAGAGCGTGTCGAGATCGCTGACCCGTGCCGCGATCTGCTGGATGCCCGGGCCCCGCTTGTCGAGGAATTTGGCGATGGTGCAGGTGTCGTCCAGCGGGGCCATCAGCTGAATCTGGGCGCTGCCGACCGGGGCTCCGCGCACCGCCAGCATCGCCTCGCGCACACCCTGCTCGGGGTTGATCTCCTCGTGCACGACGATCATGCCGAGGTGGTCGTGATACCACGTGATGGCCGCGTCCAGGTCGGGCACGGCGATGCCGACGTGATCGATGGCCGTCACCAGCGCGCTCGCCAGAACGGTGCGGGCATCGACATGCTCGGTCGTCATAGTCAACACGGTAACCTCTCAACCGGCTGGTTGGTCAGCTCAGCCAAGAGGTAGTGGTCTGGATCACACCCGCCGGCCACCGGCGGTTCAGGTCTGAGGAGGCAGAAATGACGACGTCGGTAATCGTTGCCGGGGCACGGACGCCGATCGGGCGCCTGATGGGCTCGCTGAAGGACTTCTCCGGCTCTGACCTCGGCGGCATCGCGATCAAGGCCGCATTGGCGAAGTCGGGTGTTGCGGCGTCATTGGTGGACTACGTGATCATGGGCCAGGTGCTGACCGCCGGCGCCGGGCAGATGCCGGCCCGTCAGGCGGCCGTCGCCGCCGGCATCGGCTGGGACGTGCCGGCGCTGACCATCAACAAGATGTGTCTGTCCGGGATCGACTCCATCGCACTTGCCGATCAGCTGATCCGGGCCGGCGAGTTCGACGTCGTGGTGGCCGGCGGCCAGGAGTCCATGACAAAGGCCCCGCACCTGCTGATGGACAGCCGGTCCGGGTATCGGTACGGCGACGTGACGGTGCTCGACCACATGGCCTACGACGGCCTGCACGACGTGTTTACCGACCAACCGATGGGTGCGTTGACTGAGCAGCGCAACGACGCCGACAAATTCACCCGCCTGGAGCAGGACGAGTTCGCGGCCGGGTCGCACCAGAAGGCCGCCGTAGCCTGGAAGGACGGCGTTTTCGCCGATGAGGTTGTGCCCGTGTCGATTCCGCAACGCAAGGGTGACACGGTCGAATTCAGCGAGGATGAGGGAATCCGGGCCGACACCACCGCCGACTCGCTGGCCGGTCTGCGGCCGGCGTTCCGCAAGGACGGCACCATCACCGCCGGTTCGGCATCGCAGATCTCCGACGGGGGGTGTGCGGTGGTGGTGATGAACAAGGCCAAGGCGCAGCAGTTGGGTCTGAGCTGGCTGTGTGAGATCGGCGCACACGGTGTGGTCGCCGGTCCCGACTCGACCTTGCAGTCCCAGCCCGCCAACGCCATCCGCAAGGCGGCCGAGCGGGAGGGCATCACCGTTGATCAGCTCGACGTCATCGAGATCAACGAGGCGTTCGCCGCGGTCGCCCTGGCCTCGACCCGTGAACTCGGCGTCGACCCGGACAGGGTCAACCGCAGTGGGGGGGCCATCGCGATGGGCCACCCGATCGGGATGTCCGGGGCGCGCATCACGCTGCACGCCGCCCTCGAGCTCGCCAGACGGGGCGGCGGCTACGCTGCGGCCGGTCTGTGCGGGGCCGGCGGTCAGGGTGACGCCCTGATCCTGCGCGCGGGCTGATCAACGACACGGCTCACAACGACACAGCGTCGTAGCTAGCCGCCGGGGTCGGCACAATGGCTCCATGAGATACGAATTGGACCTGAGGACGACGGCGGGGCGGTTCCGGATCGTCGCGTTGGCCGAGGCGTTCAGCTGGGTGGGACTGCTGATCGGGATGTACTTCAAGTACCTCGGCAGCCCCCGCACCGAGATCGGGGTGAAGGTCTTCGGCCCGGTGCACGGCGCGCTCTTCGTGGCCTTTCTGGCGGCGATGGTGCTGGCCGGCATCACCTTCCGGTGGAACCTCCTCACGTGGTTGATGGCTTTGCTGGGGTCCTTCGTGCCGCTGGGCACTGTGATGTTCGTCATCTGGGCCGATCGACGCGGGAAACTGGGGCAGTCGGCGACCGGGGACCGGCCCGGCCCGGCGGCCGTGCCAAACTTGAGTCCGTGACCCGCCCCCGTCCAAAGATCGCGCCGGTGATGACCGGCGCGGTGGATCTTTCCGGTCTCACGCAACGCGCCCAGCAGGGCGCCAAGGCCGGCGGCCCACCGGCCGGGGTGGATATCACCGAGGCCAACTTCGAGGCCGAGATCCTGGTCCGGTCCAGCCAGGTTCCGGTGGTGGTGCTGCTGTGGTCACCGCGCAGCGACGCCTGCATCCAGCTCGCCGACCAGCTGTCCGAACTGGCCGCCGCCGATGCCGGAAAGTGGTCGCTGGCGCTGGTCAACGTTGATGCGGCACCGCGGGTGGCAGCCATGTTCGGAGTGGAGGCGGTGCCCACCGTGGTGGCCCTGGCGGGCGGGCAGCCGCTGGCCAGCTTCGAGGGTCCGCAGCCGCCTGAGCATCTGCGGCGCTGGGTGGACTCACTGCTGGCGGCCACCGCCGGCAAGCTCGCGGGCGGTCCCGACACCGAGGGCGAGAACGAGGCCGCAGAAGAAGAAGCCGCCGATCCTGTTCTCGAGGATGCCCGGGAGAAGCTCGACGCCGGCGATTTCGTCGCTGCTGCAGCCGCCTATCAGGCGATCCTCGACGCCGACCCCAACCCCACCAATCCGCACCACGCCGAAGCCACCGGGGCGCTGCGCCAGATCACCTTCCTGGCGCGAGCCACCGCGCACCCGCCGACCGCCGTCGCCGACGCTGACGCCGCACCGCAGGACATCGACGCCGCGTTCGCCGCCGCCGACGTGCAGATCCTCAATCAGGACGTGGCCGCGGCCTTCGGGCGGCTGACCGCGCTGGTGCGCGCGACCGCCGGTGACGATCGCACCCGGGTGCGCACCCGGCTGATCGAACTGTTCGACTTGTTCGACCCGGCCGATCCGGAGGTCATCACCGGCCGCCGCAATCTGGCCAACGCGCTCTACTAGACCTTCGTCAGGCCGGTTCCAGCCAGATCGCCGACGTCGGCGGCAGCACCAGTTGCGCTGAGGCGCCCCGGCCGTGCCACGGTTGTTCGGTCGCTTCCACCGCGCCCATGTTGCCGATGCCGGATCCGTTGTAGATCGCCGCGTCGCTGTTGAGCACTTCCCGCCAGGTGCCGGCCCGCGGCAGGCCGAGGCGGTAGCGGCTGTGCTCGGCGCCGGCGAAGTTGAACACGCACGCCAGCACCGACCCGTCGGCGCCATAGCGCAGGAAACTCAACACATTGTTGGCCGAGTCGTTGGCGTCGATCCAGGAGTACCCGTCGGGGGTGTTGTCCTGGCTCCACAGCGCCGGACGGCTGCGGTAGGCGGCGTTGACATCGGTGAGGAACCGCAGGATCCCACCGGAGAAGCCGTTCTCCTCGAGTTGGAACCAGTCCACACCGCGCTCCTCGGACCATTCGGCCCGCTGGCCGAACTCCTGGCCCATGAACAGCAGCTTCTTACCCGGATGGGCCCACTGGTAGGCCAACAAGCTGCGCAGGCCGGCGGCCTTGACGTGGTCGTTGCCGGGCATGCGACTCCACAGCGTGCCCTTACCGTGCACCACCTCGTCGTGGGAGATCGGCAGCACGAAGTTCTCGCTGTAGGCGTAGAGCATGGAGAACGTCATCTCGTGATGGTGATAGCTGCGGTGGATCGGATCGCGGCTGATGAAGTCCAGGGTGTCGTGCATCCAGCCCATGTTCCACTTCATCGAGAAGCCAAGGCCGCCAAGGGTGGTCGCGCGGGTGACGCCCGGCCACGAGGTGGACTCCTCGGCGATGGTGACGATACCCGGCGTTGTCTTGTGGACGGTGGCGTTCATCTCCTGCAGAAACTGCACCGCCTCCAGGTTCTCCCGGCCGCCGTAGGCGTTGGCGGTCCAGCCGCCCGCCGGCCGTGAGTAGTCGAGGTACAGCATCGAGGCCACCGCATCGACGCGCAGGCCGTCGATGTGGAATTCCTGGCACCAGTACAGCGCGTTGGCAACCAGAAAATTGCGCACCTCGGGCCGGCCGAAGTCGAACACGTAGGTGCCCCAGTCCAACTGCTCGCCGCGGCGCGGATCGGAGTGCTCATACAGCGCGGTGCCGTCGAAGCGGCCCAGTGCCCAGGAATCCTTGGGGAAGTGCGCCGGCACCCAGTCCATGATCACCCCGATGCCGGCGCGGTGCAGGTGGTTGACGAGGAGGCGGAACTCGTCGGGTGTGCCGAACCGGGATGTGGGCGCGTAGTAGGACGTGACCTGGTATCCCCACGAACCGCCGAACGGATGTTCAGCCACGGGCAGCAGTTCGACGTGGGTGAAGCCATGCGCGACAACGTAATCGGTGAGCTGCTCGGCCAGTTCGCGGTAGTTCAGGCCCGGCCGCCAGGAGCCCAGGTGCACCTCGTAGGTGGACATCGGCTCGAATACGGCGTTACCGGCGCTTCGCCGTGTCATCCAGCCGCCGTCGTCCCAGACGTACTGCGTGGCGAACACCCGCGAGGCGGTGTGCGGGGGGATCTCGGTGGCGAACGCCATCGGGTCGGCCCGGTCGGTGACCGCGCCGTCGGCACCATGAATCCGGAACTTGTACATGCCGTCGACCGGGAAATCGGGCCAGAACAGTTCCCACACACCGGAGGACCCGAGCACCCGCATCGGGGCGTCGTGGCCGTCCCAGCCGTTGAAATCGCCGACCAGGTTGACGCCCTTGGCGTTTGGCGCCCACACCGCGAACGACACCCCGTCCACCACGCCGTCGGCGGTGGTGAAGGAGCGGGGATGCGCGCCGAGGATGTCCCAGAGCCGTTCATGACGGCCCTCGGCGAACAGGTGCAGGTCCACCTCGCCGAGGGTGGGCAGGAACCGGTAGGCATCGGCGACGGTGTGGGTGACGTGCGCGCCGCCCGACCCGGGATAGCTGACCTCCAGGCGATAGTCGACGAGGTTGGTGAAGTCCAGGGCGACGGCGAAGAGGCCCTCGGCGACGTGTGTCATCGGATAGCGGCGCCCCCCGATGAGGGCCACGACCGCCGCCGCGTGCGGCCGCAGTGTCCGGATCACGGTGTGTTCGGCGTATTCGTGCGCACCGAGGATCGAGTGCGGGTCGAAGTGCATCCCGCCGATGAGCCGGCCGAGGTCGCCCGTGTCCGGGGCGAGGTGGCGGCTGCCGAGGTCGCGGGTCACGGTCGGTTCACTCGCGGCGCAGCAACGGGCCGCGCTGCTCGGGTGGGATCAGCGGCATGTTGAGGATGTGCGCCACCGCCCTGGCCGGCTCGAGGCGCACGAAGTTGGACTGCCCCCACTGGTATTCCTCTCCGGTGATCTCGTCGCGCACCCAGAAACGCTCGTGGTCCGCCATGCCCAGCGCGCCCATATCCAGCCACACCGTGCCCTGCTCGGCGCCGAACGGGTTGAGCGTCACGACCACCAGCACGGTGTCGCCGGTCACCGGGTCGAACTTGCTCATAGCCAGCAGCGCCTCGTTGTCGACGGAGTGGAAACGGATGGTGCGCACCTGACACAGTGCGGGGTGGTTGTGCCGGATCTCGTTGAGACGGGTCAGGAACGGCTCCAGGGAGTGCGCCCGGTTCAGCGCGCCGGCGAAGTCGCGCGGGCGCAGTTCGTACTTTTCGGAGTCCAGGTACTCCTCGCTGCCCGGCCGCACCGCGGCGTTCTCGAACAGCTCATAGCCGGAGTACACACCCCACGACGTGCCCATCGTGGCGGCGAGCACCGCGCGGATGGCGAACATTCCGGGGCCGCCGTGTTGCAGGCTCTCGTGCAGGATGTCGGGGGTGTTGACGAACAGGTTGGGCCGGCTGTAGTCGGCGTGCTCGGCGATGTCGCGACCGAACTGTTGCAGCTCCCACTTGGCGGTGCGCCAGGTGAAGTACGAATAAGACTGGGTGAAGCCGATTTTGGCCAGCCCGTAGAGCCGGGCCGGCCGGGTGAACGCCTCGGCGAGGAACAGCACGTCGGGGTCGGAGGCCTTGACCTCCCCGATCAGCCAGGCCCAGAAGTCCGGCGGCTTGGTGTGCGGGTTGTCGACCCGGAAGATCTTCACGCCGTGACTGATCCAGTGCCGCACCACCCGCAGCACCTCGGCATAGAGGCCTGGCGCGTCGTTGTCGAAGTTCAGCGGATAGATGTCCTGGTATCTCTTCGGCGGGTTCTCCGCGTAGGCGATCGTTCCATCGGGTAGTTCGGTGAACCACTGGCGGTGCTCGCGCGCCCACGGATGATCCGGCGCGCACTGCAGTGCCAGATCCAGCGCCACCTCCAGGCCGAGATCCCGCGCGGCGGTGACGAAGGTGTCGAAGTCGGCGATGGTGCCGAGGTCGGGGTGCACAGCGTCGTGGCCGCCCTCGATGCTGCCGATCGCCCACGGTGAGCCGACGTCACCCGGTTCGCAGGTGACGCTGTTGTTGCGGCCCTTGCGATGCACCCGGCCGATCGGGTGGACCGGCGGCAGATACACGACGGTGAAACCCATCGCCGCGATGCGGGGCAACGCGGCGGCGGCAGTGGCGAAGGTGCCGTGTACCGGGGTGCCCTGCTTGTCGCGGCCGCCGGTGGACCGCGGGAACATCTCGTACCAGGCGCCGCACCGGGCCGCCGGCCGGTCCACCCAGACGCCGTAGGTGTGGCCGCGGGTGAGCAGTTCGCGCAGCGGATACCGGCCCAGCAGGTCGCTCACCTGATGGGACAGGGCCAGCGTGGCGCGGGTCAGCGGATCGCCGGGGCGTCGCAGTTCGGCGGCCGCCTCCAGCAGTGGCGCACGGTCGGCGCGCGGCACCCCGGTGGCTGCCCGCTCGAGGAGTCCGGCGCCCACCAGCAGGTCGTTGTCCAGATCCTCGGTGCCCTGCCCGGCGTCGAGTTTGGCGGTGACCCCGTTGCGCCAGGTGGTGAGCGGATCACCCCAGCCGTCGATCCGGAAGGTCCACAGGCCGACCTCGTCCGGGGCGAACTGGCCGTGGAGCACGTCCGGGGTGCGTCCCGGCGACATCGGCGACAGCCGCGGGGTGACCCGGCCCGCCGCGGCGGGCTGCTGGCCGGACCGGGGATAGGCCGCCCCGAGGAAGCGCACCACCAGGGTGGCCGACACCGCCTCGTGGCCCTCCCGCCACACCGTCGCGCATACCGGCACGACCTCGCCGACGACCGCGCTTGCCGGGTAGCGGCCGCAGGACACCACGGGTGCCACATCGTCGATCACGATCCGACCCGGCACCTGCCAACCTCGTTTTCATCCTGCGGCTTCGCCCGGGGGACAACCGCATCACCGTCGGCTCACACCGTCGACTCACACCGTCGACTAACACCGTAGTTCGTCGCACCGGTGCCCACCCGGGTATGCGTGGTCGGCACCGGCGCCGCAACCTCAGTAAGGTCACACCCTGTGAGGGCTCTGCGCAGATTCACCGTCCGTGTCCATCTTCCCGAGCGGCTCTCGGCGCTGCACGCTCTGTCGACCAACCTGCGGTGGTCCTGGGATGTCGCCACCCAGGACCTCTTCGAGAGCATCGACCCGCAGCAGTGGGCGCAGACCGGCCGCGACCCGGGCGCACTGCTGGGATCGGTCAGCCCGGAACGCCTCGACGCGTTGGCCCAAGACCAGGAATTCCTGGCCCGGCTGGACCATCTGGCGGCGGATCTCCACACCTATTTGACCAAGCCGCTGTGGTACCAGGAGCGCCAGGCGGCCGGCGATATCGCACCTCTGCCCGAAGGCATCGGCTACTTCTCCATGGAGTTCGGCGTCGCCGAGGTGCTGCCGATCTACTCCGGCGGCCTGGGCATCCTGGCCGGCGACCACCTCAAGGCCGCCTCGGACCTCGGCCTGCCGCTGATCGGTGTGGGGCTCAACTACCGCTCCGGCTATTTCCGGCAGTCCCTGACAGCCGATGGCTGGCAGCACGAGAACTATCCGGCACTGGATCCCCAGGGCCTGCCGCTGCGATTGCTCAGCCACCCCGGTGGCGGACCGGTGCTCGTCGAACTGGCGATGCCAGAGTCCCGGATGCTGCGCGCACGGGTGTGGATCGCCCAGGTGGGCCGAAACCCGTTGCTGCTGCTGGATTCCGACATCCCGGAGAACGATCACGATCTGCGTAACGTCACCGACCGGCTTTACGGCGGCGATCAGGAACACCGCATCAAGCAGGAACTGCTGGCCGGAATCGGAGGTATCCGCGCGATCCGGGCCTACACCGAGATCGAGGGCCACCCCGCCCCCGACGTGTTCCATATGAATGAGGGCCACGCCGGATTCCTCGGCCTCGAGCGCATCCGGGAGTTGATGGCGCCGGGGCCGGCCGGAGACGGCCTGGATTTCGACACAGCGCTGACCGTCGTGCGCTCCAGCACGGTGTTCACCACCCACACCCCGGTGCCGGCGGGTATCGACCGGTTCCCGGACGAATTGGTGCAGCGTTATTTCAGCGACGACTCCGTCGGCGGTCTGCTGCCCGGCGTGCCGCTGGAACGTGTGCTGTCCTTCGGCGCCGAGGGTGACGGCGACGAGGGAGACGAGACCGAGTCGCGCAAGTTCAACATGGCGCACATGGGGTTGCGCCTGGCCCAGCGCGCCAACGGGGTGTCACAGCTGCACGGCCGTGTCAGCCGCGCCATGTTCGACGAACTGTGGCCGGGATTCGATGCCGCCGATGTGCCGATCGGCTCGATCACCAACGGTGT
>JAIOQK010000304.1 GCA_021413425.1 Mycobacterium sp. | reverse complement strand
TGACGGTCACCGTCTCCGGCGGCGGCGGGGGCGGCGGCTCCTCGGTGGGCGGCGGCGGAGGCGGCGGAGGCGGGACCGTCGTGGTGATCTCATCCTGTACCGGCGGCGCTGCCGTGGTTGTCGTCGGAGTCGCCAAATTCGCGGTGTCGGTGCGGGTCACCAGCAGCGACACCGACGCGACCAGCGCGATGGCGGCCACGATGGCGGTGACACCGACCACCCACGGCCACCTCGGCGGCGGCAGGTCGGCGGGCCCATCGGCGGTCGTCTGATAGCTGTCGTAGTCATAGAGATCAAGGTCGGCAGGCAGGTACGGCGCGGAGTTGTACTGCTCGGACTCCGGGGCGGAGTAGGCACGCGAGAAGCCGGTGTCGGTCAGCTCATCCCGATCGCCGCGGTACTCCTCGAGTTCCCGGGCGCCCGGTTGGTCCGACGGCTCCTGGTCCGGCGGAGTGGGCCCGCTCATCTGTGCCTAACCTCTTTCGACGCCGGGTCGCCTCATCTGGGGCAAACCCTACCGAACCTCACGCACCGAACAGGCGACAAACGCCCCGACACTCTCAGCGGCCCCACTCAAGCAGGGGCCGAGAGGATCAGTGCTTCTCGGGGCCGACGTAGTACTCGAAGACCAATCCGCTCACCGCGCCCAGCACCATCACGATGCCGGCGGCGATCAGCCAGGGCAGCCACAGCGCCGCACCCACCGCGGCGACCGAGAACGCCAGCGCGATCAGAATGGGCCACCAACTGTGCGGCGAGAAGAAGCCGAGTTCCCCTGCGCCGTCGGCGATATCGGCGTCGGGGTAGTCCTCGGGCCGGGTGTCGAGGCGACGCGCCACAAAGCGGAAGAAGGTGCCGATGATCAAAGACAAGCCGGCCGACAGCACCAACGCGGTGGTGCCGGCCCACTCCAGCCCATTGGTCTCGAAGGCCGCCGAGAGACCGCCGTAGACGATCGCGGCGAGGACGAAGAACCCGGTCAGGATCTCGAACAGCCTGGCTTCGATACGCATGACTCTTCGCCCTCCTACTTGCTCGCCTGCGAGGCCAGTTGAGGACCGGGCTTGACCTGCTCGCCGCGGCGGGTGTCGAACGGGCTGGTGCTGGTCGCAAGGGGCGGCTGGTTGATCGCCTGCAGCGCCTCGGCATTGGTGTCACCGGAGATCCGGGCCTGCAGATAGGCCTTGAAGTCCTCAGGCGAGACGACGCGAACCTCGAAGTTCATCATCGCGTGGTACGTGCCACACATCTCCGCGCAGCGGCCGACGAACGCGCCGGTTTTGGTGATCTCGGAGACCTGCCACACATTGTCGGAGTTGTTGGCCTTGGGCTCGGGGAACACGTCGCGCTTGAACAGGAACTCCGGCACCCAGAACGAATGGATCACGTCGGCGGAGGCCTGCTCGAACTCGATCCGCTTACCGGCCGGCAACACCAGGACAGGGATCTCGTCACTGGTACCGAGAGTCTCGACCTTGTCAAAGTTGAGGTAGGAACGGTCCTCGGGGTTCTTCCCGGCGTTGGCGCCCACCTTCTCCTCGCCGTCGGCGTAGGTGCCCTCGGGCTTGGAGATCATCGCGGCCTTACGGGCCGGGTCCGCGCCGTCGTAGTTGAACGTGCCGTCGGCGTAGTTGACCTTCTGATAGCCGAACTTCCAATTCCACTGGAAGGCGGTGATGTCGATGACGACCTCGGGGTTGGGCTCCTTGTTCAGGATCTTCTGCTGGGTGACCACGGTGAAGTAGAACAGCACCGAGATGATCAGGAACGGCACCACGGTCAGGACCAGTTCCAGCGGCATGTTGTAGCCAAACTGGCGCGGGAGTTCGGTGTCGGTCTTCTTCTTGCGATGGAACGCGGCGGTCCAGAACATCAGGGCCCAGACGACCACACCGACGACCAGGGCGGCGATCACCGATCCGACCCACAGTTGACGGTTGGCATGAGCCTCGGGGGTGATGCCCGTGGGCCACCCGAGGCCGAGTGCCTCCTGCCAGGTGCAGCCGCTGAGCGTGACGGCCAGCGCGGCGAACGCGATCGCCAGCGCCACTGTCCGCCTGCCTCGACTGCGTGGTGTCACCTTGGCCTCCTGTGTCGCATGAGCACCGACAGCCCTGAGGCAGCCCCACCCAGCGGGTCTGCCGAGAGCACCCGTCGGCGCTGGCAATACTACGCAGCGTAGACCACCGGCGGGCAGCGCTGACGACGTACCCGGCGATTCTCTCTCGGGGAATCGGCGGCCCCCTCAGGTGCGGCATACTGGGCCGCGTGTGCGGACTGCTGGCCCTGGTAGGACAGGCGGCGGGCACCATCACACCGGCTGTCGTGGACACCGTGGCCGGCGCCTCGCACCTGATGCGCCACCGCGGTCCGGACGAGCCGGGGACGTGGGCGGATGACCGGGCAGTCCTGGGCTTCAATCGGCTCTCGATCATCGACATCGCGCACTCCCACCAGCCGCTGCGCTGGGGGCCGGCGGACGACCCGGGCCGCTATGTGCTGGTGTTCAACGGAGAGATCTACAACTACCTGGAACTTCGCGCCGAACTGGCGCAGCGCCACGGTGCGGTGTTCGCCACCGACGGCGACGGCGAGGCGATCGTGGCCGCCTACCACTACTGGGGCCCCGACGCGCTGGGCCGGCTGCGCGGCATGTTCGCCTTCGCGCTGTGGGACACCCGCCGAGGCGAGTTGTTCTGCGCCAGGGATCCCTTCGGGATCAAGCCGCTGTTCATGGCGACCGGCCCGGGCGGCACGGCGGTGGGCAGTGAGAAGAAGTGCCTGCTGGAACTCGCCGACATCATCGGTTTCGACACCGCCATCGACACCCGCGCGGTCCAGCACTACACCGTTCTGCAGTACGTACCCGAACCGGAGACTCTGCACCGCGGTGTCCGCCGCCTGGAGTCCGGCTGCTACGCGGTGATCCGCCCTGGATCGACGCCGGCGGTGAAGCGCTATTTCCATCCCCGGTTCGCCGCCGTGGCCTTTGGCAGCCGCGATGAGCAGGCCCGCTACGACGAGATCACCGCGGTCCTGGAGGACTCGGTGGCCAAGCACATGCGCGCCGACGTCACCGTCGGGGCGTTTCTGTCCGGCGGCATCGACTCCACCGCCATCGCCGCGCTGGCCATCCGGCACAACCCGCGGTTGATCACCTTCACCACCGGCTTCGAACGCGAAGGTTTCTCCGAGGTCGACGTGGCGGTGGCCTCGGCCGAGGCCATCGGCGCCCGCCACGTCACCAAGGTGGTCAGCCAGGCCGAGTTCGTCGCAGCGCTACCCGAGATCGTCTGGTACCTCGACGAGCCGGTGGCCGACCCGGCGCTGGTGCCGCTGTTCTTCATCGCCCGGGAGGCGCGCAAGCACGTGAAGGTGGTGCTCTCCGGCGAGGGTGCCGACGAACTATTCGGCGGCTACACTATTTATCGGGAACCGTTGTCGCTCAAGGGATTCGACTACCTTCCCCGGCCGGTGCGCAAATCGCTCGGCAGGGCGTCGCGCCCGCTACCCGACGGCATGAGGGGCAAGAGCCTGCTGCACCGCGGTTCGCTCACATTGGAGGAGCGCTACTACGGGAACGCCCGCAGCTTCTCCGATGAGCAGTTGCGGGCGGTGCTGCCGGGCTTCAATCCCGACTGGACCCACACCGATGTCACCGCCGGCATCTACGCGCAATCCCCCGACTGGGACCCGGTGGCCCGCATGCAGCACATCGACCTGTTCACCTGGCTTCGCGGCGACATCCTGGTCAAGGCCGACAAGATGACGATGGCCAACTCGCTGGAACTGCGGGTTCCGTTCCTGGACCCCGAGGTGTTCGCGGTCGCCTCCCGGCTGCCGTTCGATCAGAAGATCACCCGTACGACCACCAAGTACGCGTTGCGCCGGGCGCTGGAGCCGATCGTCCCCGCGCATGTGCTCAACCGCGCCAAACTGGGCTTCCCGGTGCCCATCCGGCACTGGCTGCGGACCGGCGAACTGATGGAGTGGGCGTACGAGTCCATCGACGCCTCGCAGGCCGGACACCTCGTCGACCTCGCCGCGGTGCGCAGAATGCTCGACGAACACCGCACGGGTCCGGTCGACCACAGCCGCCGGTTGTGGACGGTGCTGATCCTGCTGTTGTGGCATGCCATCTTCGTGGAGGGCTCCGTGGTGCCCCGGATCAGCGAACCGCACTACCCGGTCCAGCTTTAAGCCCTACCCGAGCGCCGAGGTGATCTCCGAGGCCGCCTCGGCGCCGAAGGCGCCCGCGAGGCGTTCCTTGGCGATGCCGAGATCCCAGGTCCAGTTCTGCGTGCCGGTGGTCTCCAGCACCAGCACCGCCACCAGCGATCCCAGTTGCGCTGACCGCTCCAGGTCCAGACCCGCACCCCGGCCGGTGAGGAAGCCGGCCCGGAACGCATCACCCACGCCGGTCGGGTCCACCTGGGCCGTCTCCGGCACCACCCCGACGTGCAGCGTCGTTCCGTCGGCGCCGACGATGTCCACACCGTCGGCGCCCAGCGTCGTCACCCGAAGCCCGACCTGGGCCAGCACGTCGGCGTCGGTCCAGCCGGTCTTGGACAGCATGAGGTCCCACTCGTAGTCATTGCTGAACAGATAGGTGGCACCGTCGACGAGGCGACGGATCTCCTCTCCGCTCAACCGTGCCAGCTGCTGGGACGGATCCGCGGCGAACGCCAGGCCCAGTGCGCGACATTCGTCGGTGTGGGCGAACATCGCGTCGGGATCGTTGGCACCGACGATCACCAGCTCCGGCTGCCCCGCGGCGGCGACCACCCCGGCCAGTGTGATGTTGCGGGCCTGCGACATCGCACCCGGATAGAACGAGGCGATCTGCGCCATATCGAGGTCGGTGGTGCAGACGAACCGCGCGGTGTGCTGGGTGTCGGAGACGAGAACGTGGTCGCAGTCCACGCCGGCCGACTCCAGCCACTCGCGGTACTCGGTGAAGTCCACGCCCGCCGCCCCTACCAGCAGCGGGCTGCCGCCGAGCACACCGATCGCGTAAGCCATGTTCCCGGCGACCCCGCCGCGGTGCACCACAAGGTCATCGACGAGGAAGCTCAGCGACACCTTCTGCAGGTGCTCGGCGAGCAGTTGCTCGGAGAAACGCCCCGGAAACCGCATCAGGTGGTCGGTGGCAATGGAACCGGTCACCGCGATGGTCACGACGCGCCGCCCTTCAGTCGCTCAGCAACGATGGTGCGCTAGCCTGCGTACCAGGAGCCGACTATAAGGCCCGGCAGCACAGTGGATGTGGTCGGAGTGGCTCGTGACACCGACGCAGGAGACATTCGCATGGCCGGCCCCTACCCGCCGCCGCAGTCGGGCGCCGACGATCAGCAGTTCGCGCCGCCCTATTCCGGTCAGCCCTTTCCTGGGCAGCCCTACCCCGTACCCGCCGGCTATCCGGGCTCACTGCCGCCACCGGTCAACTATCCGTCCCCGACGCGGGGTGGCCGTGCGGCGTGGTGGGCGCTCGGCGCGCTGGCCGTCATCGGAGCGCTGGTCGCCGCGGTCGCGCTACTCGGCGGCGGTAGGGCGTCACCGCCGACGACGGCGTTCACCGACGCGGTCGCCAAGACCACGATCCAGAACTACCTCACCGCACTGTCGGATGCCGACACCGAGACCGTTGCGCGCAACAACGCCTGCGGCATGTTCGACGCCATCAAGGACCGCAAGTCCGATCTGTCCCTGGCGAGGCTGGCCAGCGACGCGTTCCGCAAACAGTTCAGCCGCGCGGAGGTGATCTCGATCGACGAGATCGTGCTGTCGTCGTCCTATCAGGCCCAGGTGCTGTTCACCATGCGGGTGGCCCCGGGATCGAATTCACGCACCGCCAAGGACACCGAACAGGGCGTGGCGCAGATACTGCGCCAGAACGACCAGATGCTGGTCTGCTCGTATCTGTTACGGACCAGCGGCCAGTACTGAATCGCTACCGCCGACGGCGGCGGCTCTCAGTTGAACGAGTCGCCGCAGGCGCAGGAGCCGGTGGCGTTCGGGTTGTCGATCGTGAAGCCCTGCTTCTCGATGGAGTCGACGAAGTCGATCGTCGCGCCCTGCACGTAGGGGGCGCTCATCCGGTCGACGGTCAGGTTGACCCCGCCGAACTCGACGACGAGGTCACCGTCGAGGTTGCGGTCGTCGAAGAACAGGTTGTACTTCAGGCCGGCGCACCCGCCGGGCTGGACGGCGATTCGCAGGGCCAGGTCGTCGCGGCCCTCCTGATCCAGCAGCGCCTTGGCTTTGCCGGC
>JAIOQK010000135.1 GCA_021413425.1 Mycobacterium sp. | reverse complement strand
GACGCGCGGCTGCGGCTGGCCGCCGACGATCTGGTGGGCCGTCGCATGGAGTTCGCCGGCGTCGACGATATCGAGACCACGTTGCGCCGCGAACACGACGAGGCGGCCGCCCGGCTCGCGCAGGCCAGCGCGCAACTGACCGCCGACGAGGCCGCCGTGACGTCGCTGTCGGAGCGCACCGACGCCGCCCAGCAGACCTGGTTCCGGCTCTCGGCGCTGGCCGAGCGCGTCGGCGCCACGGTGCGCATCGCCACCGAACGCGCCCAGTACCTCGACACCGAGCCCGCCGCCACCACCGGACCCGACCCCGACGCACTGGAGGCCGAGGCCGAGCAGATGGCCGCCCAGGAGCGCGAGCTGCTGGCCGACCTCGAGGCGGCCCGTTCGCGGTTGGACGCCACCCGCGCTGAACTGGCGGAGAAGGAGACGGCCGCCACCGAGGCCGACCGTGCGCACATGGCCGCGGTGCAGGCCGAGGCCGACCGGCGCGAGGGCCTGGCCCGGC
Source organism: Mycobacterium sp. (assembly GCA_021413425.1). GTDB lineage: Bacteria > Actinomycetota > Actinomycetes > Mycobacteriales > Mycobacteriaceae > Mycobacterium. The sequence continues at coordinate 3,502 of JAIOQK010000135.1, read as the reverse complement.
TGGCCGGCAAGGTGGAGACCGCACGCGCCCGGGTGGAGTCGATCGACGAGGGTGTCTCGCGGTTGAGCATCGCCATCGAGGAGGCCGCCGCCCGGACCCAGGCCGCCAAGGCGGAATTCGAGACCATCCAGAGCCGGGTCGGTGAACTCGACCAGGGCGAGGTGGGACTCGACGAGCACCACGATCGCACGGTGGCCGCCCTGCGCCAGGCCGACCAGCGGGTGGCCGAACTGGAGAGTGCCGAGCGCGCCACTGAGCGCCAGGTGGCCTCACTGCTGGCGCGTATCGAAGCCCTCGCGGTCGGCATGGATCGCAAGGACGGTGCAGCCTGGCTGGTGGAAAACCGCAGCAGCGCAGGGCTTCTCGGCACCATAGCCAAACTGGTCCGGGTGTCGCCCGGCTACGAGCACGCGCTGTCAGCGGTGCTGGGCCCGGCCGCCGACGCGGTGGCTGCCGAGGACTTCGGTTCGGCCCGGTCGGCGGTGCGCGCACTCAAAGACGCCGACGGCGGCCGGGCGGCGATCGTGCTCGCCGACTGGCCCGCGGCACCGGTGACCGACAGCACGTCGCTGCCCGACGGTGCGCGCTGGGCACTCGAACTGATCGACGCACCACCTCGGCTGCAGGGCGCGATGACCGCGATGCTGTCGCGGGTCGCCGTCGTCGATGATCTCGGGGCGGCCCTGGACCTCGTCGCCGCACGGCCGGCACTGCGCGCGGTGACCCGCGACGGCGACCTCGTCGGCGCGGGCTGGGTGGACGGCGGCTCCGACCGCAAGCCCAGCACCCTGGAGATCGTCGGGGAGATCGAGAAGGCCCGGACCGAACTGGGCGATGCCCAGACCCAGGTGGCCGAGTTGGCTGCGGCCCTGGCCGGCGCGGTGGCCGAACAGGTCAACCGCCAGGACGCCGCCGAGCAGGCCCTGGCCGCGCTCAACGAGTCCGATGCCGCGATGTCAGCCATCTACGAGCAACTCGGGCGGTTGGGCCAGGAGGTCCGCACCGCCGAGGAGGAGTGGCGCCGGCTGGTGGCCCAGCGCGATCAGCTGGAGTCCGGGCGCACCGACACCGTCGACGAGCTCACCGAGCTCGAGGGGCGGCTGCATGCCGCGCAGGAGAGTCAGACCGTCGTCGAGACCACGCCCGGCCAGCGTCAGGAGTTGCAGGCCGCCTCGGAGGTGGCCCGCGCGGCGGAGGTGGAGGCGCGGCTGAGCGTGCGCACCGCGGAGGAGCGCGCCAATGCCGTTCGCGGCAAAGCCGATTCGCTGCGCCGGGCGGCGGCCGCCGAACGCGATGCCCGCCGGCGCGCCGAGGAGTCCCGTGCCGCCCGTGCGCACGCAGCCCAGGTGGCGGCCGCGGTCTCCGACGCGGGCCGCAAGCTGGCCGCACGGCTTGCAGATGTCGTCACCGCAGCGGCGCGGGCGCGAGACCGGCTGGCTGCCGAACGTCAGCAGCGGGTGGCGGCGATGGCCGCCGCGCGTGAGGACGTCACCGCGCTGAACACCACCATCGCCACCCTCACCGATGCGCTGCACCGCGACGAGGTGGCCAAAGCGCAGGCCGCCATGCGCATCGAACAGCTCGAGGAGATGGTGCTTGAGCAGTACGGTATGGCCGCCGACGATCTGATCGCCGAGTACGGCCCGGAGGTGCTGTTGCCCCCGTCGGAGCTGGAGATGGCGGAGTACGAGCAGGCCAAGGAGCGCGGCGAACAGGTCAGCGCTCCCGCGCCGATGGCGTTCGACCGCGCCACCCAGGAGCGGCGCGCGAAACGGGCCGAACGTGACCTCAACGAATTGGGCCGGGTCAATCCGTTGGCGCTGGAGGAGTACGCCGCACTGGAGGAGCGCTACAACTTCCTGTCCACCCAACTCGAGGATGTCAAGGGCGCCCGCAAAGACCTCCTCGAAGTGGTCGCCGATGTCGACAACCGCATTCTGGAGGTGTTCTCCCAGGCCTTCGCGGACGTGGAACGTGAGTTTTCCCAAGTCTTTTCGACGCTGTTCCCGGGTGGTGAGGGCCGGCTGCTACTCACCGATCCCAGCGATATGCTGACCACCGGTGTGGAGGTGGAGGCCCGCCCGCCCGGCAAGAAGGTCAAGCGGCTCTCGCTGCTCTCCGGCGGTGAGAAGGCGCTGACCGCGGTGGCGATGCTGGTGGCGATCTTCCGGGCGCGGCCGTCGCCGTTCTATGTCATGGACGAGGTGGAGGCCGCACTCGACGATATGAACCTCCGCCGGCTCATCGGACTCTTCGAGCAGTTGCGCACCCAGTCCCAGCTCATCGTCATCACCCATCAGAAGCAGACGATGGAGATCGCTGACGCGCTCTACGGAGTGAGCATGCAGGGCGACGGCATCACCGCGGTCATCTCGCAGCGGATGCGCGGCGAGACATTGGTGTCCCAGAGCTAATCCACCCCGCCACATCGACACCACGGCTGTCCGGGCGCCCGCCTGGGCAGCCCTCCGGTAGATCTCGCGCGACGCAGCGAGGCGTCACTGATCGGGCTCCCCGGGTGTGACGCCGATCCGCCGCAGCGCAGCGAGGTCGGCGGCGCCGGCGCCGTGCAGGCAGACCCGCAATTCCTCGATGAATTCGCCGAGTACATCGACGACCGCGGCGGCGGACTCGATCGCCGGCGCCAGCAGCGGCCGCGCCAGTGCCACCACGTCGGCGCCCATCGCCAGGGCCTTGGCCGCGTCCATGCCGGTGCGTATCCCGCCGGAGGCGACCAACGGCATGCCGGGCAGGGTGTCACGGACCTCCAGCAGTGCCTGGGCGGTGGGCACCCCCCAGTCGGTGAGATCGGGGTTGCGGATCTCGCCGTACCGGATCACCTGCTCCACCCGCGCCCACGACGTTCCGACCGCGCCGGCAACGTCGACCGCGGCGATGGGCAGGCCCCGCAGGCGCCGCGCGGCGGCGGCGCCGATGCCATGGCCGACCTCCTTGACCATCACCGGGTAGTCCAACTCCCCGGCCAGCCGGCCCAGCCGGTCCAGGGTGCCGGTGAAATCGGTGTCACCGTTGGACTGCATGGCTTCCTGCAGCGGATTGGTATGCACGGCAACGGCATTGGCTCCCACACAGTCGAGCGCACGCGCCAGTGCGGGAGCCAGGTCGTCGCTGACCTGCGCCAGTCCGATATTGCCGATCAGCAGGATGTCTGGGGCGATGTCGCGCACCGCGAAACTCTGTGCGGCGGTGTGAGCCGCCTCGCTGTCGCCGAGCATGATGCGCTGGGATCCCAGCATCAGGCCCACGCCGAGCTTCTGCGCGGCGTCGGCCAGGTTGCGGTTGACGGTGCCGGCCAGTTCCGCACCGCCGGTCATGGCGCCGATGAGCACCGGCGCCGTCAGTCCCATCCCGAGGAACCGGGTACCCAGATCCACCGCCGTGAGGCTGGTCTGGGTCAGCGCGTCGTAGGTCAGCCGGTAATTCTCGAAGCCGGTGGTCAGCAACCGGTGGTCGACCGGTCCGGTCAGGCAGGCGTCGATGT
>JAIOQK010000166.1 GCA_021413425.1 Mycobacterium sp. | reverse complement strand
GGCGAGGGTGGCGCCGATGCTGACCACCGGGTTCGACGGGGCGAGGATGACGACGTCGGCGCCGGCGATCGCGTCGATGACGCCGGGTCCGGCGGTGGCCTTCTCCGATCCCACGAACGCAAAACTGTGGGTGGGGATCTTCGCCCGGTAGCGCACCCACCACTCCTGGAAATGGATCGCCCTATGGTCACCGGTTTCGGGATCGGTGACCACAACATGGGTCTCGCAGCGGTCATCGCTGGCCGGCAGCAGCGTCGCGCCGGGCGTCCACCGCGCGCACAGCGCCTCGGTCACCGCGGATAGCGGATATCCCGCGCGCAGCATCTGGCTGCGCACCAGGTGGGTGGCCAGGTCGCGGTCGCCGAGGCCGAACCAGTCGGGTTGCACCCCGTAGGCGGCCAATTCGTCTTTGGCATGCCAGGTTTCGTCGCGGTGCCCCCAACCGCGGTCCGGGTCGATGCCACCGCCGAGGGTGTACATGCAGGTGTCGAGGTCGGGGCAGATCCGCACACCGAACATCCAGGCGTCGTCGCCGACGTTGACCACCGCGGTGAGCTGGTGCCCGGACTCGGTGCTGGACCCGGATTCGAACTGCCCCAGGCCCAGCAGATGCTGGACACCCAGCAGGAAACGGGCTCCTCCGATTCCCCCCACCACAGCGGTGACTTTCACACCGATGGACACTAGGCGCATACCGTCAATGGGCTCGCATGCGGTCACGCGTTAGTCACTCGAAAGACACACACGGGTTGCGACACGCCGGAAACGCGCAAAGAACTGATAATGAATTTCGCTGGGCGGACATGTCCTATGAGCATTTTCTCGGCGCGATGGGCGGGCCGCACATCGGAATCGCTACAGCACATTCTTTAGACGATTCGGCGCGCGCGCATTTGTCGCTGGTGCCCGATTTTGGTGATCGCCCGGAATTGGGCGGCGGCATGCTCACCCCCGCCGACGATCTGTGGCAGGAGCTCGCGCTGTGCGCGCAGACCGATCCGGAGGCCTTTTTCCCGGAGAAGGGCGGCTCGACCCGCGAGGCCAAGCGGATCTGCCAGGGCTGCCAGGTCAAGGACGAATGCCTGGAGTACGCGCTGGCCAACGATGAGCGCTTCGGTATCTGGGGCGGGTTGTCCGAGCGGGAACGCCGGCGCCTCAAGCGCGGCATCATCTAGCGCGACAACATTTTCTCAGTCGTCGTCCTCGATGCTGGGGTCGATCACCGACGGCTCGACACCGAGATAAGTGGCCACCTGCGCCACCAAGATCTCGTGCAGCAGATCGGTGAGATCGTCGGAATCCTTGGCGCGCCGTTCGATCGGCTTACGGAATATCACGATCCGGGCCCGGGTGGCCTCCCCCCGAACATCCACCCCCGCCGGAATCAACCGCGCCAGAGCGATGGGGCCGTCGGCCACCACCTCCGGCGGCCACTGCACGCTGTCGGGATCCTTGGGCGAGATGCGGGGAATCTCGTCCACCGCCACGTCGAGTCCGATCAGCCGCTGC
>JAIOQK010000134.1 GCA_021413425.1 Mycobacterium sp. | reverse complement strand
TGAAGTTCCCCGGGTGCCCGGGCGACGGAGACCTGCGCCGAGCGCTCCTCGAACTCGCCGATGTCGATGAGCCCCAGTGCGACGGCGTTGTGCAGCCGGCGCAGCGTGCCACCGCGGTCGGCGTCGGAAACCCGCAGCGCGGGCGCATTCTCGATGTCGGTCATGACCATCCCAACTTACCTTCTGAACTAGGCTCTGGACCCATGCCCGATCTGTCCAGACGCACCGTGATCATCGGCGCGGCCGCCGCGCCGCTGGCCGCCTGCGGCAAGACCGCCGAGGTCCCGGCGAGCACACCGGCGCCGGGCCAGCCGCTGGCGGCGGTCGCCGACGTGCCGGTGGGTTCCGGCACCATCGTCGACGGCTACCTGATCACCCAGCCCAGCGCGGGGGTGTTCAAGGGCTTCCGGGCGCGCTGCACACACGCCGGATGCGCACTGGCCAAGATCGAGGACGGCCAGGCGGTCTGCCCATGCCACGGCAGCAGATTCACCCTGGAGGGGACGGTGGCCCGCGGCCCGGCGACCGAACCGTTGGTGGCCCGCGCGATCTCGGTGCAAGGGAGCGAGATCGTCGCCGACTGAGCTCCGGCTCAGAGCAGTACGGTGTTGTTCTGCTTGAACTTGGCTGCGGACACCCCCCGCAGAGTCACCTTGCTGCCGCCGAGATAGATCACGGCGTTGCCGTTCTCGCTGACGATCTTCAGTCCGGTCTTGCCGAGATTTTCGAACTGCAACCTGTCCTGGCCGATCTTGAAATCGGTGATCACCGCGTCGACCCCGGTCCCGGAGATGATGAAGGTGTCGCCGCCGGCCGCGCCGGTCATCATTTGGCGGCCGGTTCCGGCAACCAGCAGGTCGGCTTTGGTGCCTCCGACGAGGATGTCGCCGCCGTCGGATCCGACGACCAGTTGCGGTGATGTCGGGTTCTCCATCACCCCGCCGCCGGCCTGGCCGCTGCGCCGCTCGTAGAACACGAAAGCGTCGGACTGCATGTGCTCGGTGTCGGTGTTCTGCAGGATCAGGGAAGACAACGTGGTCCCCTCGATCTCCCGCATGGTGATCGGATCGAAGCCCTGGTTCTGGTACCAGAGCCGGTCACCGTCGCGAAGGGCCTCGAACTGCGCAGCGATGATCACCCCGAAGGTCTGCCCGACCATCGCTCCGGCCGTGTGACCCTCGGCCAGCCCGCCGATCCATAACTCGACCTTGTTCACGTCACCGTAGGCCGCTTGCAGGGCTGCCGCCGTGGTGGCGTCGGAGGTGATCTGCGCGAAACTCGTGTAGGGCTTGAGGCCCAGCGCCGCCCGGGTCTCGTTCAGTGTTCCCAGGCCCAGGTCGCGGCCGCGCTGCAGGTTGATGGCGGCCAGGTCCAATCCGGCTGACGGGCCGAACAGGAAGTTGCGAAGATCATCGACGATGTGGACGTCGAGGGCGTTGGACAGATCATTGCTCAGGTGGCGCAGCAGGCCGTCGGCGCCGCTGTCGGCTGCGAAGTCCGCGGGGTCCTGGAAGAAAGCGTCCTTGAGCGTGACGGCGGTGCCGATGATGTTGCCCTGCTCGTCGGTCTTCTCGAGGTTGGCCGAGACGATGGAGTGCCCCAGCCGGTATGCGGCCCCGGCGAACTCCTCGGTGAGGCTGGCATCGACATCGGCTTTGTAGCCCCGGTAGGGCTTGATCGCGTTCGCCCCGAGCAGGTGCGGCAGGAATTCGTTGTAGGTGATGTGGGCGATCTCGGCGGTGACGATCGCGCGGGCCTGTTCGTAGAGTTGGTCGCCGGTCCAGTCCGGGTGAGCCAGTTTCAGCTTGTCGACCTGGCGGTTGTGCTCACGCAGGAACAGCGTCTGCAGAGCCGTCAGGTCGGGATTCTCCTGAACCCGAATATCACCGGCCACATAGGCGCCGTCCACGATCGGCAGGTTGTTACCGTCGGAGGTCAGCAGATATCCGCCGGCGCCGCGCAGACTGGCGGCCGTGGCGGCGTCCGACCCGTAGACCATCGAACCGTCGATCCAACCCGTGACGTTGTTGGTGGTGGTGGCCGGCTTTCCGGCGACCCCGGTCAGCGGGTCGATGACCGATCGCGTCAGCGATATCGACCCGCTCAGTGTGGGGTCGTCGGCCGGAACGGCGATGTCGATGTGGGTGACGTTGTCCGACAGGGTCAGGTTGATGTCGTGGTCGATGAACTGACCCCAGGCGTACATCATTCCGGACAAACCCTCGGCGTTCGGGGTGGTTGCGCCATCGCCGGCCACGACCAGATTGCTGACGGTGCGCGCGTTGGGTAGATCGGTGCGAAGGGTCGAAACACCATCGGCGAAGTGAGCCACCCCGATCCGGCTGAAGTCCGCGCCCACAGCGTTGAGCCCTGTGTCGGCAAGGTTGTTGCCGCTGCCGTCAATCGAGCGGTAGATGACGCCTGGCTTCGGGGGTTTGGGCTGCGGGGGTAATGCCTGCTGGGATTGCGACTGGGCGGCACCGGCGACGGATACCGCGGCCGACGGAGCCGAGACGCCGCGCGCCGCCGTGGTGCGGGACCGGACGTGGACTGCCGAACTCGCCCTGTCCGCCGAGGCCGTCACGTCGGAATCGTCGGCCGCCGCCGCCCAGGGAATTGATGCCAGCGCCCCACCGATACCAAGGGCGACAGCCAGGGCGCCGACCCTCCCGACACTGATCCCGCGTGCTGTTCCTGGTCCTGGCATGAGTTCGCCTGCCCCTCTTCTCGGGTCGCCGATTGCGGTTCGAGGGCGGGGCCGCCGATCGCGTTCGAGAACACGGAAAGACAGAAAAACCCTCTGATCTGCAAATGTTATTGAATTAACTAGTGCATAACATCATCTCGCAGGACGAGAGTCAAGCATTTCACCGAGCCGGTTGGGGAGTAGGCTTAGCCGAGAAGTGCAGCGCCCCGCTCACGCAAGATCAGGAGTCGGCGCCGTCTCGCCAGGGAAAGGGGGTGCTGTGCCGGTTCAGGAACTGGACCCCACGGGGGCGAAAATTCTCGACGGCGCAGTACGCGTCCTGGGGGACTTCGGCTTCAAGCGGGCCACGGTCGAACTGGTCGCGAAGTACGCCGGCGTGTCGCATATGACGATCTACCGGCGCTGGCCCACCAAGAACGATCTCCTCAGGACCGCGGTGATCAGCGAGTTCACCACACTGCTCGACGCCGGGTTCACCACCGGGGTCGGTGGCACCGACGGAGCGACCAGCGCCTCGTTCGCCGAAGTGACGCTGGCGGCCTTTTCCGACATCGTCTGGGCGGTGCAGAACCATCCGCTGGTCCTGCGCGAGCTGAACGCCGATTCCGGCGAGCAATCGCCGTTGCTGTCGAGCACCTCCGGCGCGGTGATGGAAGCGACTGTGCCCCTGGTCGCTGAACGACTCCGCCACCTCAACAGCACGACCGCAGACACCCCGGCGCACCTCGATTCAGTCGCCGACGTGTTCGTCCGGCTCGCCCACTCCCTGGTAGTCGTCAAGCGGCCGGACCAGCCGCTGGTGACTCGGGCCGAGGTCGTGGACTACGCGCGCGAGTGTTTCGGCCCGTACCTGCAGGCCCTTACCGGATTGGCAAGCGTCCCCGTCAGCGCGGCGGTGGTCGAACTCGATCAGCACCGCTCACCGCGCAACTGGCAGAGGCCACATCTACAGATTGCTGCTGCCAGCCTGGTCGGCGTCTTGACGCTCGGCGCCGGACTGACCGCGGTTCTGAACGGAGCCATCGCACTCCCCTTCATCACCCCGGCCGGGATCAGCAGGCCCACGATCCCCGCGACACCCGCTAACACTCCCCCCGGCCCGGGCCAGGACAGTCCTCGCGTAACCGCCGAACCGCAACTCCCCGCGCCGGCAGTGCAGCCGCCATTTCCCGTGGCACCCCAATCGGCGGCTCAACCGGCTGCGGAACTCTCCCCGATCACGCAGACCGAGATGAACCAGCGCCCTGCCTCAGCGGTCGGTTCCATCGGGGGAAATTCTG
>JAIOQK010000129.1 GCA_021413425.1 Mycobacterium sp. | reverse complement strand
GTCACCGAATTCGGTGGTGCGCAACCAGGTTGCGCCATCCTTCTCGTAGATGGCTCCGGTGGTGCGCAGCTTGGCGATGGCCTGATCAACCCGGCCGCTGGTGTGCATCGAGTCTTCGTGGGTGTAGACGTCGAAGTCGGTGCCGAAGTCGTGCAGCGAGGCCTTGATATGGGTGAACATCAGATCCACGCCGATGGCGCGAAACGTCTCGCGCTGCTCGTCCTCCGGCAGGCTCAGTGCATCGGGGGCCTTGGCCAGAACCTGGGCGGCGATATCGGCGATATAGGCGCCGGCGTAGCCGTCCTCCGGAGCGGGCTTGTCCATGGCTGCGGCGATGAGCGAGTTGACGAAACGGTCGATCTGCGCGCCGTGGTCGTTGAAGTAGTACTCGCGCACCACCACCGCACCCTGGGTACTCAGCAGCCGGCCCAGGGCGTCACCGACGGCGGCCCAGCGGGTGCCGCCGATGTGTATCGGCCCGGTCGGATTGGCCGAGACGAACTCGAGGTTGACCTTCTGTCCGGCAAGCAGGCTCGAGTGGCCGTAAGCCTCGCCCGCATTGAGAACGGCGGTGACGATGGCACCCGCAGCGGCAGCCTTGATACGCAGGTTCACGAAACCCGGTCCGGCCACCTCCGCCGAGGCGATGCCGTCGGCGTCGGCCAGGGCGGTGGCCAGCCAGCCGGCCAGCTCGCGCGGGTTGGCACCGGCCTTCTTGGCGACCTGCAACGCCAGGTTGGTCGCGTAGTCGCCGTGCTCGGGGTTGCGCGGACGTTCAACGGTGAGCTCGGCCGGAAGTGCCGCCGGGTCCAAGCCGTGCTCGGCCAGCACCGCGGCGGCGGTGTTGGCCAGCAGGTCGGCAAGATCGGCGGGAGTCACGAGGCCTTATCCTATGCGTTAGGCTGGCCCCGCCCGACGGCGCAGCTTTTGCGCCCCCGTAGCTCAGGGGATAGAGCGTCTGCCTCCGGAGCAGAAGGCCGCAGGTTCGAATCCTGCCGGGGGCACCCTCTGCTTTTCGTCCAACCTCCTACACCGGACCGGCCATCGACCGCACCGATTCCGGGACGGGGATGGCCGGGTCGCAATCCGGAGCCCGCTGCGGCATTCCATATGTGACAGCCATCGGCACCACACCGGCCCACCCGCCGGCGGCGACATCCTCGTCGGAGTCCTCCGGCCAGCCCTCGGCGACTTTCAGCGACCAGTTGTCGGATCCGATCGGCAGCCGCAGCACCAGCGTGGCCGCCAACTCGCGGCCGGTGGCCGGGCGCAGTTCCGCGGAGCGGCCGGGGATGAAGGATTCCAGCAGCTCCTGAAGGTAGCGGTCCTTATCCGCGTCCTCGACCGCCTCGAAGCAGCCGAACAGCACAGCACTGCGGTAGTGGAATGACGATTCGAATCCGCTGCGCGCCACCAGGACGCCGTCGAGGGCTGACACACATACCGACACCGGCACTCCCCCGGCGAGGTGGTTCAACCAGGGCGACCCGGTCGATCCGTGGATCACCACCTCATCGCCCAGGCGCGCCGCACCGATCGGCAGTGCAACGGGATGGGAGTCGCGGACGAACGCCACGGTGGCCAGCACAGTGCTGTCAAGTAATGCGTCGAGCTGATCGCGTGAGCGCGACTGCCGCTCGTGCAGTCTGCTCAGTTCGGTCGATGGGTGCACCAGGGCAGCGTCCACCATCACAAGACGCGGCGCAACGCCTCCGGCGTGAGGTCCTTGAGGCTCGGGTAGCCGTCGATGGCCATGGTGAGGTCGGCTTCGGCCAGAATCGAGCGCAACACGTGCACCATGCCGTCGGTTCCGGCCAGCGCGGCACCGTAGGCGTAGGGCCGGCCGATGCCCACCGCGCTGGCACCGAGGGCCAGGGCCTTGACCACGTCGGCGCCGGAGCGGATCCCGGAGTCGAACAGCACCGGCACGTCACCGCAGGCGGCCACCACCTCGGGCAGGCAGTCGATCGCGGGTAGCCCGCCGTTGGCCTGGCGGCCTCCGTGGTTGGAGCAGTAGATGCCGTCCACCCCGGCGTCGACGGCACGCCGCGCGTCATCGGGGTGGCAGATGCCCTTCAGGATCAGCGGCAGAGCCGTGATCGACCGGAGCCACGGTAAGTCGTTCCATGTCAACGAGTTTCCGAAAATACTGATCCAGTGCATGACGGCGTTGCGTGAGTCGGCGTCGATGTCGGCGTCCACTCCTGCGCGGAATACCGGGTCGCTGATGTAGTTCGCCAGGCACAGTCCGCGCAGCTGCGGGAAATTAGCGGTCGACAGGTCCCGCGGCCGCCAGCCGGGAGTCCAGGTGTCGAGGGTGACAACGATGCCGGCGTAGCCGGCGGCTTCGGCGCGCCGCACCAGGCTTTCGGCCAACTCCCGGTCGGTCGGGGTGTACAGCTGGAAAAACCCAGGCGTGGAACCGAATTCAGCGGCGACATCCTCAAGCGGATCCATTGTGAGGGTCGATACGCACATCGGCACCCCGGTGCGCGCCGCAGCGCGTGCGGCGGCGATGTCGCCGTGATGATCAGTCGTGCACAATCCGATGACGCCGATCGGCGCCATGAAGACCGGCACCGGCCAGCGCTGCCCGAACAGCTCCACCGAGAGATCACGTTCGGTGGCGCCGACGAGCATCCGCGGGATCAGCCCCCACTTGGCGAAGGCGGTCGCGTTGGTGCGCTGGGTCAACTCGTCACCGGCGCCGCCTGCGACGTAGGACCAGATCGACGGCGGCAGAGCCTGTTCGGCGCGGCTCTCGAGTTCGTCGAACGTCATCGGCAGACTCGGCAGGATGCCGGACAGTCCCTGGAAATAGATCTCGATCTGGTAGTTGCCGTACGGCTGGGTCATTGCGGGTCTCCGAAGTCGAGGTCGGCCACCAACTCGGCGACGGCGCGCAACTGGCCGAGGTCGGAACTGGTGGGAATGAGGTGTACCTCGCTGGTGCCGACGGCGGCGAAGCCGCGCAGCACCTCGGCCAGTTGGTCCTCGCTGCCGGCCCACCCGGTGCTCGGGGCCATCGCGTCGACGAACTCGACCGGTATCCAGTTCATGTAGTGCCGCAGATGCCGGTGAATCTGGGCGCGCGCGTCAGCCTGATCACCCAGGGCGAACCAGAACGAGGTCGCCAGGTGCGGCGCCGGTTTTCCGGCCTGCTCCCATGCGGTCCGGCCGACCTCGAACAGTTCGTCCTGTTTGGCAACGTCGAGGTCCAGCGTGATGCCGGCCAGGCCGTCGGCCCAGGAGGCCGCGTGCCGCAGCGTCTTGGGCCCGATAGTTCCGACCAGCAGCCGCGGTCCGCCCGGCTGGATCGGACGGGGGCCGACGGGAACCACCGAGTCGGTGACCCTCTCCCCCGACCACACCTGCTTCATCACCGCGACGAGGCGGGCCATGTCGCGCATGGTCTGGGTCGCCGGATCCGCACCGACGGCGTGGTAGTCCTCCTGCCGGCCGCCGACGCCGACGCCGACGGTCAGCCGGCCGCCGCTGAGCATGTCCCCGGTCGCCAGCGACTTGGCCAGCAGCACCGGATCGTGCAGTTGGGGCACGACGACGGTGGTGATCAGCGGCACCCGCTCGGTCCAGGCGGCCAGCGCCCCGAGCAGGGTGAGAGCCTCGGGGTTCCCGAAGGCGATGCGCTCACCCCAGCACAGCGAGGAGAACGGTCCGGCGTCGACGATCTGCGCCCAGTTCCTCAACACGTCCGCGTCGAGGTCGGGCTCCATCACGGGCATCGTCATGCCGATCTGCACGTTCGCGATTCTGGCACGGTGGCGCGCCCGCGCTACTACCGGACCGGGTCCTTGCGCGCCCGCACCGGGGCGGTCGAGGGCTGCGCACTCAACAGGGTTCCCCGCACACTGCCGTACACGGTGCGCGCTGCCACCAGGATCCAGGTGGCCACCAGCGCGAGATATCCGATCACCGCGGCGACTCGGAAGGCGGGCAGGCCGGTGTGCACGGCGAGTTGCGTGGTGCCGGTGACGAAGGTGCCCACCGGGAAGGTGAGACTCCACCAGGTCAACGCGAACGGCATCCCACGCAACAGGGTGCGGACCGTCAGCGCGGTGGCCAACGCGATCCACAGCAGTGCGAAACCCCAGACCGGCACACCGTAGAGGATTGCGAACGCGTTCATCGGTCCGGCGATGGACTTGTCCACCGCGGTTGCCGCACTGAGGCCGAGAAGCCCTGCGGCGGTGATGGATTGACCGAGTGGGCCGAGGACGATCCAGAGGGTGGGCACCCGCGCCGTCCCGGATGTCCCGTACAGAACCAGCCGGCTCCAGATCATCGACAGGATGAGGAACGCCGCCACCACCGACAGGCCGAACATCGCGTAGCAGCCGTAGAGCATGGTCTGCCGCCAGGTGCCGGCGGCGACGTGAGGAATCAGCAGTGCACCGCCGGACGCCGAGACCATCGGCGGCACCACCGGCATCAGCCAGCCGCCGAAGGCGGCATCGGGCTCGACGGAATGCTGGGTGAACATCAGATACGGGATGGTGACGGCGGTGAACAGCCCGCCCGCGGTGCCTGCCGCCCAGAGCGCCCAAGCGATGAGCACCGCCGACTGCTGTCCGATGAGGTCCTTGCCGATCAGCAGTGTCCCCACCCCGACGGTCAGCAGTGCCATCGGGGCGGCGCCGTAGAAGTGCGCCATCTGCGGGTTGTCGGCATGGGTCCGGGCCGCGGTCGGATGGCGAAGCCAGTGCCCGCCCACGACGACGACCAGGACTATCAGCAGCACTGCCGCGAACACCCACACCACCCGCGTGAAGGTCGCCAGACCGGGCAGGTGCACGGGCAGTGTCGCCCCCGCGGTGGCCACGATGCCGGTGCCCATCACCGAGGCGAACCAGTTCGGCCCGATGCGGCCGAGGGTCTCGACGTGGTTGGCCCAGCCCTGCCGCAGGCTATCCGCTGCGGCGGCCACGCCGGTTCTCCTGACTGCGGTAATCACGCGCCAGTTTCCCGACGTGGGTCGGCAGAACGCCGGCGGCGACGTCGGCGAGGCTGGTCTCCTCCAGCACTGAGCGCATGCTGGCCCGCAGCGCCCGCCACACGTCGGCCAGTGCCGTGGTGGGCCCGGTGTAATCGAGGTCGCCGAGTGGGATGTCACGAACGCTGGCCAGTGGTCCGTCAATGCAACGCAGCACATCGGCGATGCTGATGTCTTTCGCCGGGCGGGCCAGTTCGTAGCCGCCGTCGCGACCGCGATGGCTGCGGACCAGGTGGTCGGCGCGCAAATCGGAGAGGATGTCGACGAGGAATTGCGCCGGGATGCCCTGTGCCTTGGCGAGGTCGTCGGTTTTGACCAGAGCGCCCTGGGCGGTCACCGCCAGTTGTGTCATGGCGCGGACCGCGTACTCAGCTTTAGCCGACATCCGCATGGCGCGGATTCTGCCATCGAGTGATCAGCGGGGAACGCTAGTTACCGGCCGGGCCGGGCTTACCGCCCCGGGCCCGCGCAGAAGCCTTGCCTACCGAGTCTGCCGCGGCGCTCACCGCGGAGCCGACCTGCTCGCCGACGGACTGGACCGCGTCGGAGGCGGACCGGGCGGCCGCACGGGGTGCGACCGTCGTGGCCTCGGTGGCTTCAGTGGATTCGGTGGCTTCAGTGGATTCGACTGCCGGGGTCTCGGTGGCCTCGAGGCGGGAGTCCGCGGCGCTCAGTGCGGCGGCCGGCTGGGGTGCGTTGGTACCGGTATCGGTATCGGTGTCGGTATCCAGCGGCAGGACCGGCGCGGCTCCCCGCGGGGCCCGGGCCTGCTCCCCGGTCTCGGGCACCGGAACCGGCGCGGGTTCGACGTCGGGGGCGGTGCCGGCCGAATCGGGCGCAGGTGTCGGGGCCTGCGGCAAAGGCAGCGGCAGCACAGCGGAGAGATCACCCAGATACTTCTCGATGAGCGTCGCCACCGCGTTGACAATGATGATGGGTGGGCCGAATGGGGCGGTGACGGCCTTGACGGCATTCTGCAGCGCGCCCGAGAGGTCGCCGTTGACCAGAGCTTTGAGAGTCTCGCCGATCAGCCGGGGCTCGTTGGCCACCATGGCGCCGGTCGCGAAGGCCGCCGCGACGAGTTCCCCGCCGACGTATGCGGCGTCGTGGATGAGGGCTCCGACGAATGACTTGACCGCGGGGGCCACGGTATCGGTGACCGTCGACGCGTAGTCCGGCAGTTCCTGCACAGCGTCGGAGACCGGCGTGATCGAGCTGAGATCCAGGCCAGGCAGGATCGACATCGCCAATTCCGGGGACGGCGCCAGCGCGGTGAAGTACGGGGTAGACGCCGCGGTCAGTTCGGGTTCGGACACCGCGGTGACGCCGGCGACGAAGGCGTCGACGATCGCGTTCTTGCCCATGTAGGAGGCGTCCGCGGCCAGCGACGAGACAAGCTGCTTGAGGACTGAGAAGGGGTTGGTGGACTCCGGCGGCGCCGGGGCGATCGCGTCGAGGAACGCCTGATCGAGCATGCTGATCGCGTCGCCGGTTCCTGCGGAGAGCGCCACCGAGGGGATCTGGATGTCGGAGCGGGGCGCAACGATGGGGTTGGCCACCACGACACCGGCAGCCGTCAGCGCGACGCCTGTCGTCAAGATGGGACCTAACGTCCGACGCACCGCTCTCACCTGCCTTTCGGCCTCTACCTTAACACACCTGAGAAGAAACTGAGAATTTCCGGCGAACTTTTTTCACGGGCTGCCGACCCCTGAAAGCAGGGTTGCCCCCTCCCTCCGAGGAGGGAGGGGGCAACCTCAGCTGTCGTGCTACTTAGCGACCGGCACGGGCAGCGCCCGCCTTGGACGCCTTCGGGGCGTCCGAGGAGGTGCTGTCGTCCGCAGCAGCCGACGCGGCCGGAGCAGCGGTGGTGGCATCCTCGGCAGCAGCCGAGTTGTCACCCGCGGTGGCCTCAGCGGCCGGAGCCGCCTCAACCGCCACAGCCGCGGCCGGGGCCGCAGCCTTACGAGCGGACGCCGCCGACGGGACCGGGGTGTTCAGCGCGTCAGCAACACCGTTGACCAGAGCCGTTCCGGTGGTCCGAACGCTGGGAACGAAGGGAGCCAACGACGGGTCCGGGGAAACGATCGGCCCGAACTGAACTCCCGCACCGTAGGTCAGGTTGATCACGGTCGCGGGGATGCTGCCCGAGACGCTGGCATCCAGCAGGCCGTCGACCAGCGCGTTCCACACACCCTCGAGGGGGGTGGGCGAGGAGAAGCCGGCGACCACGTTGTTCACCAAGCCGCTGACGGAGTTCACCAGCAGGCCGATCTGACCCGGGATGATCTGCGCCAGGGTGCTGGCCTCTTCCAGGAGGAACTGCACGACGGCCTGGCCCTTGGTGACGATGGACGAGACGATGGTGGTCGCCCCACCGATCAGGTCATTGACCGCCTCGGAAACCGAGAAGATCGCAGCCTGGATAGCGCTCTGGATAGCCGCGATGGCCGCCGGCACGTTCAGCGTGATCAGGTCAAGCGCGACCTGAACCGCGGTGGCCGGGATGCTCCACACGATGTCGGAGAGGTTGCCGGCAGCGCTGAGCAAGGCCTCGGTGCCGATGTAGCCGTAACCCAGCCAGTTGGTGGCCAGCGTGGTCAGGGCCGGGAACGGAGTCGCGATGATGTTCGGGAGAAGACCCGGGGTGACGACGCCGAGGCCCGGGATAACCAAGCCGTTGATTACGGGTCCGATGCCCTCGGTGTAGTCGTTGGTGCCGGATCCGGGCCAGTTGACCGCAGCGGTGGTGTAGGCACCGTTGAGGGTGTAGTTGCCCAGAACCAGCGCCGTGTTCAGCAGAGCGCCGATCGGGTTGTTCAGGGCGGCCAGCGATACAGCGGCGTTGGACGTCGAGAGCGCGGGAAGGTTCATGGCCGGAGCAACCGGCGTCATGGCGATCGCCGTCGCTCCGACGAGCGCGGTGGTACCCGCGATCATCTGCGAACGAAGTGAGATTTGCATTGTGGTTCCTCCGGTACATGGATCAAGACTGACTAGATGAGACTAGCTGAGAAAAACCTGAGTGCAAACCATTTTGCAAGAAATTTTTTCCGTGTTGCAGGTTTGCTGGGCCGCGCCAGACCCTTTTTACTGTGCAAAGCCCTGGTATAGGCCGGTTCGGGCAACCGCGACTGGACGTTGAAATCGGCATCTTCGTGGCTCATAGTAGATAGCTAAAGCGCCAGCCAGGCCACCTCGGCGGCCCGCTTCCTGTGAGGCCGGACCCCAGTCTGGGAACGCCGAACCGTGCCGTCATTTTTGCTGAAAAAGTGTCTGCGAAACCCCGTTACCCAACGCCCGCACATCCCG
>JAIOQK010000231.1 GCA_021413425.1 Mycobacterium sp. | reverse complement strand
GGCGCGCGCCGGAGGCGCAGTCCCGGAAGATCTTCTGCGCCTGATTGCCCAGCTCAAGACCCAGTGACGGGTGCCAGATGACCTCGAGACCGAAGTCGACGATCAGGTCGACGACATTGGGTTCATCGGCGTTGAGGAACGACATGGTGTTGCCACTGCACGCCCCTCCCTGAAACCACAGAACAGATGCCATGGGCGCAGCTCCTATCGGGAAGTACAAGTGAGGAAAACACTAGCGTTTCGGAGCTGACCCTGGCACCGGATTCGCACCTCAATTATTACCACTCGACAAGAGTTATCGCAGCGAAAACACGCCAATCGGGTAAGGGTCCCGGCCCCGCCGAGTTCGGCAAAGTCACGTGCCGTCGGTTCCGACCGTCACCGTCACCGTGGTGCCCTGCCCGGGCTTGGAGGCGACCACCAGCGCGCCCCCGACGAGTTCGGCCCGTTCTGCCATCGACAGCATCCCGTAGCCGTGCGTCGGCAAACCCGGTGCGGTGTCGAATCCGGCGCCGCGGTCGGCGCCGGTGTCGAACCCGGCGCCGCGGTCGGCGACCTCGAGGCGGGCCACGCCCTCGCGCACCGTGAAGCTGACCGCGGCGCGTAGCGCCCGGGAGTGCTTGACCACGTTCTGCACCGCCTCCTGGGCGATGCGGTACAGCGCGACCTCGATGTGCTCGGGCAGGCGCACGTCGTCGAGATGCAACTCCAGGTCGACTTCCGCGGTCGAGGACGCCAGGCTGGCCAGCGCACCGGGTAGGCCGAGGTCGTCGAGCACCGGCGGGCGCAGCCCGCTGATCGCCGAGCGGGCCTCGGCCAGCGTCAGATCGACCAGGTCGCGGGCCTTCTCCAGTTGCTCGGCCGCCGCGGACTGGTCGGCGTCATCGACGGCGCGCGCGGCGGCGTCGAGCCGGTAGGTCAACCCCACCAGCCGCTGGGAGATGCCGTCGTGGATATCACCGGCCAGCCGGCGGCGCTCGCTCTCCTGCGCGGCGATCACCTGCTCGGCGAAGTTCTCATGCGCGCGTTCGCGCGCCGAGAGTTGGCGGTGCAGCCGCGCCTGGTGCAGGGCGCCGGCGATGAGCCGGCCGATCACCAGCAGCAACTCGATGTCGCGGGCGGTGAAGTCGCGCCGGGAGATGGTGTGCACGTTGAGCACCCCGACGAGCCCGCCCGGTTCGGTCTGCATCGGCACCGACGCCATCGAGGTGAAGTCCCTGCCGCGCAGCGCCGCGATCGGCAGGTAACGCGAGTCGGCTTCCTTGTCGTGGGCGATCACCACCGGCTCGCGGTGGGTGGCCACCCACCCCGACACCCCCGCGCCCAGCGGCAACCGGATCAGGCCGACCTGCTCGTCGAACGGCGGCGTGGCCCCGGCCAGGGTCAGTGCCTCGCCGGTGTCGTCGAGGACATGCACGAAACAGACGTCGGAGGCGGTCGCGGCGGTGATCATCCGGGCCACCGCCGCGGCCATCGGCTCCACACCCGGACCGCTGGAGGTGGCGGCGATGATATCGAGCAGCAGTGCCACCTCGCGGTCGGTGTCCACCAGGCCGTGCACGGCATGCACGCTGATACCTCCGTGCGGCGCGGTCACCGGAAGATGCCCTCGCGCAGGGCGGTCGCCGCGGCACTGGTGCGATCACCCACGCCGAGCTTGCGGTAAATGGAACTGAGGTGGGTCTTGACCGTCTCCTCGCCGATGATCAGCTTGGTGGCGATGCCGCGGTTGGACGCGCCAGTGACCACCAGCGACAGGATCTCGCTCTCGCGCTGGGTCAGCCCGTGCCGCGCGCCGGGCCAGAACTGGTCGCTCTGCAGCCGGGCCGCGGTCTCGGCCGATCGGGCGGCCAGTCCGGCGTCGATGGCGCTGCCGCCGGCGTGCACGCTCTCGAGTTGGCGGACAAGTTCGTCGCTGCCGATGCCCTTGAGCAGATACCCGGACGCTCCGACGCGCAGGGCCTGGAACAGGTACTGCTCGTCGTCGTAGACCGACAGCAGAATGACCTTCTGGGCCGGGTCGCGCTGGCGGATGTCGCGGCACAGGTCAAGCCCGCTGACGCCGGCCATCCGCACGTCGCACAGCACGATGTCGGGTGCGAGTTCGTCGATCACCGCCATCGCCCTATCGGCACCGACCGCCTCGCCCACCACCTGCACCCGGCCGGCGAACGGAGACAGCATCGCCTTGAGGCCCTCGATGACCATCTCGTGGTCATCGATGAGCACGACGCGCACCGGTGCGGACATGGCTTAACCGTAGATGCCACCCGGGGGATCCCGCCCCCGACGTCATCCCCTTAACGGGGGATACCGGTCGTTCGATTCAGCCGGATACTTCCGCCATGAGTCAGACTGCACACTGGTGGGACCCCGCGGAACGGCCCGCGGATCTCAAGGCGGTGATCGTCTCTGTGGACGGATTGCTCGCCGATCCCCGTGCCGACGAACATCTGCTGTCCGACGCCGTCTGGGATCTGCACTGCGCCGGGATCCGGGTCGCCGTCGTCACTTCCGGGCACTGGCCAGCCGTGCACCGGCAGGTCCGCGAGTTGTTCGGCGACGGTGCGGTGGAAGTACTAGTCACCGGTGACGAGGTGAACCGGCCCAAGCCCGACGCCGAGGCGTACCAGCACGCACTGTGGCAGCTGGGCGTGCGGGCCGCCGACGCGATCGCCGTGGAGGACTCGGCTCCGGGTCTGCGGGCCGCTCTCTCCGCGGGCCTGACCACCGTGGTGGTCGCCGCCGAGCGATCGGCTAGTGCCGAGTTCACCGGCGCGGCGGCCGTACTGTCCCGCCACGAGGCCTCAGAGCAGCTTTCGGTGCACGGCTGCCGGCGGCTGCTGCTCGGCTCGCAGCGCCTGAACGTCGACTCCCGATTCCCACTGGTTGCAGCCTGCGGGTGATCGGCGTCGGTCTATCCGAATAGACCAGAGGTGCGCTGGATCCCCTGCGGAAGCCAGGTGCCATCAGCCGCCGTCTCTCCTGGCGCGTAGATCCGCAGATACACGCTGAAGTCACCCGCAGGGGTCTCCAGCCAGTTCGAGGTGGGATCGCCCGGATCAACCTGGGACAGGATGACGTCGATCGAGCCGTCCGGCTTCGTGACCAACGGCCCGTTGCTGTAGACGTTCGGCTCCGTCGTGGTCACCAACGTGCCGTCGCTGTTGTACACCGTCAGCGACCAGAACCCGCCGTCATCGACAGGCGGAGCCTCGCCCGGTGCGTAGTGGATGAGATAGGACCTGAAGCCCCTCAACGGAAGGTAATTCGAATCCAGCAGGCCCGGGAAGTACAGCGCCTGGTCCACAGTGTTCGCCACCAGCCCGACCAGGGCGACTCCGGCGCGATAGGTGTAATCGGTGCCGAAGTCGCCGATATTGGATTTGGTGACGGCCCAACCTTGATTCTGAATCGCCGAGAACGTTTGAATGAGTTCGGTCAGCGGCGGGAGCAGGATCGCGGCAATCTGCGTTGAGATCGCCGCAGCGAACTGCGATATCGGACCGAGAGTGTCTTGGACCTTCAGGGCCGTCGTCGGGTCGCTCGGGTCGGGGCCGACACCGATCTTGGCCATCCTGTCCAGGATGGCGGCATCCTGATCCGACGGGTACGGCGGATTCTGGGTGATCGCCAAGCTGGTGGCGTTGAGAACCGAGATCGGGGACAGATACGCCGAGGGCAGGACGGCGTTGTTGATGATGGTGTCCCCGGTCGCAGTGAGGGTCCACTGCTCCATCAGGTCGACCACCTCCTGCTGGTTAGCCGGGGAGGCCTCAACCCGCCCGAGCAGCAACTCGCTGGAGTAGTTGACGAGCACCTTCTCCGCACCTTCGACGTCGACGTCGTTGCCGATCCAGGTGATGGCGTATCGGCCCGGCCCCGAACCACCGATCGGGTTCGACGCGGTGGGGTTGGACGAGATGTAGTTGTCGACGTTGATGTAGGGATCGGTCAACTGGAAGCTGTAGTAGCGGTCCCCCATATCCGGGATTTCCAGCACCACCGGTCCATCACTGAGGTCCAGTGATGCCAGCGAGTAGAGCACGTTGACATTGGGACGCGCTCCGCCGCCGATCGCCTTCCAGAACGGCGCTGCGTCCGGATTCGCGAAGCTGGTGTTCAGGTTCATCGTGTTCAACGGACCCAGCAGTGACTGGACGCGCTGGACTGCCAGCAGGGGATAACCGTAGATGTAGGCCTGCGCGGCGATGGCAGCCGCTCGGATCGGGCCCATCGGCAACGTGAAGCCGCCGAGCGCTGAGGCCGTCGCGGAGGCGACTGGCGCCGACATCGGTTGCACAGCAGCGGAATTGAGTACCTGCTCACCACTCGTGGCACTCACCGCCACCGCCGCTCGACGCGTCACGCCGCGTGCCTGCCGACTCGTCGCCGCCGGCACCGCTGGCGCGGCAGCAGCGGCATTCGCGGCGTGCGATGTGTTGCCGACCGCGGCCGCCGAGGAAGCGCCGGGCCGGACCGCGCTCGCCGTACCGCTGCGCGCCGGGCCCCGCGCCACCGAAGACGGTGTCGACGTCGCTGAACGCACGCTCGTTCCCGCCGAGCTCGCGGACTCACCGCTGTCAGCTAAGGCCGTCGGCGCCCACGCGAGCAGAGCACCAGCACCCAGCGCCACTGCGAGCGCACCAACCCGCCCCACGGCAAGTGCATGGCCGGAGGCCTCACGGCAACGGACAGGATCAGTACTGACGGAGCGGTGCGCTGTCACGGATCACCATTTTCTTTCCACGGATACGGTTCATGAACTGGTGCTATTAGCAGGCTATTGGCGGCAAGGTAAGCCTAGGGTATGGCTGTCGAAACTTCACCAGCAAACCGCCGAACTCGCCGAAGTTGAGGCGATGCAACTAGC
>JAIOQK010000230.1 GCA_021413425.1 Mycobacterium sp. | reverse complement strand
GTGCCCGAGGACGTCATGATCGGAGCCCGTCGCACGGTCGTAGATCATGCGAGCGGGTGGCACGCGACTAACCGCGTAGATCCCGATCACAGAGGATCGCGGGTCCGGGCCCGTCGCGCCGGGGTTGATCTGCCTCACCGGGGTAGCGTGACCAGGAAGGAACTCTGACCGGGCTGCAGCCGGCCACTGGGGCGCTGCGCGCGAGTTGAGGAGAACGATGACCGTAACCGTCGTCGGCGAGCCGGACGCGGTGCGCATCCGTCGCATTGAACTCGCCGTGTCGGGGATGACGTGCGGGGCCTGCGCTGCCCGGGTCCAGACCCGACTCAACAAAATCGACGGCGTCCGGGCGTCGGTGAACTACGCGACCAGGGTCGCCACCGTCGACGCCCCCGACACCATGGCCGACGAGGACCTCTGCGGCGCGGTGCGCCGCGCCGGGTACGAAGCGCAGCCCCGTGTGCATGCTGCCGGTGACGGTCCCGACCCCGATGACGCCGCGGCCCGGTCGCTGCTGCTGCGGTTGGCCGTCGCCGCGGTGCTCTTCGTCCCGCTCGCACATCTGTCGGTGATGTTCGCGGTGTTGCCCGGTACCCGGTTCACCGGCTGGCAGTGGGTTCTGACCGGGTTGGCGATCCCGATCGTCACCTGGGCGGCCTGGCCGTTCCACCGGGTGGCACTGCGCAATGCCCGCCACGGCAGGGCCTCGATGGAGACCTTGATCTCGGTCGGGGTCACCGCGGCCACCGGGTGGTCGCTGTGGACCATCTTCGGACCGCCGCGGCCCGTCGAGTCGGCCGCCGGCGGCGTCTGGCGCGCGTTGATGGCAAGCGACGCGATCTATCTCGAGGTGGCCGCCGGTGTGACGGTGTTCGTCCTGGCGGGGCGGTACTTCGAGGCGCGAGCCAAGTCCAAGGCGGGCAGCGCGCTGCGTGCGCTGGCCGCTCTGAGCGCCAAGCAGGTGTCGGTGCTGCTGACCGACGGCGCCGAAATGGTCATCCCCGCAGACGAACTCGCCGAACAGCAGCGGTTCGTAGTCCGCCCGGGGGAGACCGTCGCCGCCGACGGACTGGTGGTGGAGGGCAGCGCCGCGATCGATATGAGCGCGATGACCGGCGAGGCTACGCCGGTCCGGGTGCACCCCGGCGGGTCGGTGGTGGGCGGCACGGTGGTGCTCGACGGCCGGCTCATCGTGGAGGCCGCAGCGGTCGGGGCCGACACCCAGTTCGCCGGCATGGTCCGGCTCGTCGAGGAGGCCCAGGCGCAGAAGGCCGACGCGCAGCGACTGGCCGATCGGATCGCCGGGGTGTTCGTGCCGACGGTGTTCGTCATCGCCGCCCTGACCGCCGTGGGCTGGCTGCTGGCCGGCGCGGACGGCAACCGCGCGTTCTCGGCAGCCCTGGCCGTGCTGGTGATCGCCTGCCCGTGCGCACTCGGCCTGGCGACGCCGACGGCGATGATGGTGGCCTCCGGTCGCGGCGCCCAGTTGGGCATCTTCCTGAAGGGCTACCGCGCGCTGGAGGCCAGCCGCGCCGTCGACACCGTGGTGTTCGACAAGACGGGCACGCTCACCACGGGACACCTCGCGGTGACCGCGGTCCACGCGGCCGACGGCTGGGAGACCGAGGAGGTGCTCGCACTCGCCGCTGCGGTGGAGACCGGCTCCGAACACGCCATCGGCACCGCGATCGTGGCGGCGGCATCGCAGCGGCGCCCGGTGGCGGAGTTTCAGGCCGTCCCGGGCAGCGGCGTGACCGGTCTGGTGGACGACATGCTGGTCGCGGTGGGGCGGCCGAAGTGGGTGCGCGGCCACGGCACGGTTCCCGGACATCTTGAGATGGCTCGCCACGACGGCGAATCGCGAGGCGAGACAGTCGTTTTGGTGTCGGTGGACGGCGAGGTGCGCGGAGCGATCGCGGTGACCGACGCCGTCAAGGCCTCTGCCGCTTCAGCAGTGGCAGCACTGCACCGGCGCGGACTTCGTACCGTGCTGCTCACCGGCGACAACTCCGCGGCCGCCGCGGCGGTGGCGGCGCAGGTCGGCATCGACGAGGTCATCGCCGAGGTGCTGCCCGAAGGCAAGGTCGACGTCGTCGAGCAGTTACGCGAGCAGGGTCGGGTGGTGGCCATGGTCGGTGACGGCATCAACGACGGCCCCGCCCTGGCCTCGGCGGACTTGGGCCTGGCGATCGGACGTGGCACCGACGTGGCGATCGCCGCGGCCGACATCATCCTGGTCCGCGACAACCTCGAGGTGGTGCCGCAGGCCCTGGACCTGGCCCGGGAGACCATGCGCACGATCCGGGTCAACATGGCGTGGGCTTTCGGCTACAACGTCGCCGCCATCCCGATCGCCGCCGCGGGATTGCTCAACCCGTTGATCGCCGGTGCCGCGATGGCGTTCTCGTCCTTCTTCGTCGTGTCCAACAGCCTGCGGTTACGCAACTCCGGCGTCGCCGCCCGACCCGGAGGCAGGTAGCGCCATGTCCCAGACCTTCACCGTTGCCGGACTGAGTTGCCAGAGTTGCGTCAAGCACGTCACGGGCGCCCTGTCGGCACTTCCCGATGTCACCGCGGTCATTGTGGAACTCGGCACCCCGTCGTCGGTGCATGTCGATGCCGGCCGGACTCTCAGCGGCGACGAGGTCGCGGCCGCGCTGGCCGAGGAGGGCGACTACACGCTGGTGTAGTGACGCTGGTGTAGTGACTCAGTGTCGGCCGCGGGCCAACTCGCGCAGCATGTTGTTGTAGGCGTCGACATCGTCGTCGTAGCCGGCGTCGGCATGGCGGTCGGATCGGGCCGAGGTGCGTCTGTCCTGGCGCGCCCACTGTGCCACCAACGCGATGACCACCATCACCAGCGGCACTTCGCTTGCCCCCCAGGCGATTGCGCCACCAAGGTGCTGATCATCAGTGAGGCTGGATAACCAGGGCGGCGCTATGAAGGAGTAGTAGTTGCCGCCGATGGCAGTTGTCTTCGTCATCATCGCGATACCGAAAAATGCGTGAAAGGGCATGGTCGCGAACACCAACGCGAGCCGGCCGATATACGGAAGCCGCCGCGGGCCCGGATCGACGCCGATGATGCCCCAGTAGAACAGGTACCCGGTGATCAGGAAGTGCAGCGACATCAATTCATGGCCCCAGTGGTACTGCACCAGGGTGTCGAACAGCGGCGTGAAATACACCGCATACAGCGAGCCGACGAACAGCACGAAGGCCGTGATCGGATTCGACAGGAACGCGGTGAACGGCGAATGGACGGCTCGCACAATCCATTCCCGGGGACCCGGTGGCGCTCCGGGTGCCGCACTCGGCAGCACCCCCAACGCCAACGTCACCGGTGCCCCCAGAACCAGGAGAACCGGGACGAACATGTTCAGCGTCGTGTGCTCGACCATGTGGATGCTGAACATCGCTGAGCCGTAGGCCCGGACACCCGAACCGGTCGCGAACACCAGAGCCACACAGCCGGCCAGCCAGGACAGCGTGCGTCCGACCGGCCACCGGTCGCCGCGGCGGCGCAGACGAACCACGCCGACGAGGTAAAGGGCGGCCAACAGCAGTCCGCCGACGCTGAGGAAGGTGTCGAAACGCCAGAACGTCAGCATCCGCAGCGGACTCGGTGCGCCGGGAAGTTCATAGCCGAGCATGAGCAGGAGTTGGGAAACGGTCGAACCACTGCTGGTCCTCATGAAGCGGGTGTTGGTGGCAATGTCGTAGTAACAGCACACCGCCGACCAAAACGGGACCAGCCGGGGTGCGATCTGGACGGCCATGGCCGAGACCGCGGCCAGCGCGGCCATCGCGGTCACGGCACTGAACGTCGACGCGCGCCCGCGCCAGTCGAAGATGAGACCGGTGAGCAGTGCGGCCGCCGCCACTAGTCCCAGTCGGCCGTATCCGGAGCCCAGCGGCGGCCCGGCCAACAGCGCCATCATGACCGCTCCGTAGGCCAGTGCCACGACGCCGGCGATCACTGCCGTCACTCGCTCGGCTCGACCGCCGGCGCCGCCCCGTCCGGCCAAAGCCGAAGTGACTTTCAACCCGGCCAACACCGAGGCCGCAAGTGTGAACACAATGACCGAACTCGTGGCGTAATCATGGTCGGGCCCGTAGCCGGCGTTGCCGTTGACCGGGAATGCCACCACGCCGATAATTGCCGGAATCAACAGCAGCGCATGCCAATCCCAACGCGATGTGAGCCGCAGACCGAGTGCGGTCACTGCCGCGCAGACGGCGACCACCACCCATGCCCGTACGTACACCGAGGCGCTCAGCGCATTGCCGAGAGAGCCGATGCGGTCACTGTCGAACAGCAACGGTAGTGAGAGGCCGGCGTCTGCGGCGATCTGCACGAATACCATGACCAACGCCGTCACCAGCCACACCACGGACATCCGTTCCACCACCCGGTGAGCCCGGAACGCTGCGGGGTCGATGACGCCACGATCGTCCGGCCGCGCAGTGATGAGGATCAGCACCACACCTCCCAGGCACACTGCACCGGCAATGGTGGCGGTGAAACTCCCGAACGCGTGAGCGGCGGTCGTCGAAGGCGCGAGGGAGGGAAAGGTGAGCGCGTAACCCGCAACGGCGGCCGCCGCCGCGGCATAGCCGGCCAGTAACAACGGGCCCACCGCCCGAGGCTGGCGGGCACCGGGGTGCGCCGCGGTCATGGGTTCTGTTCGCGGTGGTCGTCGAGTCGGTCGATTCCCAGAATCAGGTCCAGGCCGTAGGTGAAGTCCTCGGCAATGGTCATCGGCGGTGCGCCGGAGGCGGCGGTCTTGGCGGTGGCGGGGAAGTGGATGGGGTCGGCACCGGAGATGTCGAGGGTCGACGTCACCACGGCGTGGGCGCGCAGTTGAACGGCGAACCCGAGGACGTAGTGGCTCAAGGTGCCGTAGAGGCGGCCTGCGGTGTCCGGTGTGAACCCATCGCGGAGTAGGACGGCGAGGAACTGCTCCCGACCGGCCAATCTGCCCTGCCCTGTCGGCGGTTGTTCGACGAGCAGTGGGGCGAGGTTGGGGTGTGCTGCCAGGGTGTCGAACAGTTGTTGCGCGAGGAACTTGCAGACCTGCTGCCATGTCCCGCTCGGGGCATCGCTGTCGATCTCGCCAAGCACTCGGTCGGTGACGGCGGCGATCAGCGCCGCCC
>JAIOQK010000229.1 GCA_021413425.1 Mycobacterium sp. | reverse complement strand
CCGCCGCGCGCACCGCCGCGTACACCGCCCGCAGATAGCCGTCCGGCAGCGCCATCCCGCCGGCATTGCCGTAGAACGGCTCGCAGATGAAGGCTGCCGGCGGATTGCCCTGGGCGGCAAGGGTTTCGATGATCGCCACCGCCTCTGGGGCGTACTTGGCGGCATCGGCACCGCGGTGCTCGCCGCGGTAGGCGTTGGGCGACGGCACGGTGTGCACCCACGGCGGTCGGGTGGACCGCGCATTGGGGTTGTCGGCGATGGAGGTGGAGATCGCGTCGGTGGCGTACGTCCAGCCGTGGTAGGCCTCGGCGACGGCGACGATGTCATGTCGGCCGGTGGCGGCCATGGCCAGCCGTAGGGCCAGATCGTCGGCCTCGGAGCCGGAGTTCACCAGGAACACGGTGTCCAGCGGGTCGGGCAGGGTGGCCGCCAGTCGCTCGGACAGCGCCACCACGGCGGCGTAGTTGAACCGCGAATTGGTGTTCAGCCGGCGCCACTGCCGAGCCGCCGCGTCGGCGAGCGCCGGATGGCCGTGGCCGAGGACGGCGACGTTGTTCACCATGTCGAGGTAGCTGCGGCCATCGGTGGCCAGCAGGTGTTCGCGCCAGCCGCGCTCGATGCGCGGCGGGTCGGCGTAGTAGTGCTCCTGCACCCCGGCGAACGCGCGGACGCGCCGCTGCCGCAGTGCGTCGCTGTCCTCGGATGCCGGGGCGGCGGCGGGCAAACCGAGCAGGGCCGCCGGATCGCTGACCTGGCTCAGCCAGCCGGCCGCGTACTCGGGCCGGACGAACCGCGGCACCTCGGCGTGGCCGCCGTGGCGGCGGACCGCGATCCAGACCGGGCCCTCGACGCCGGCCAGTTCTGCGCCCGCGGCGATGCTGTCGCCCGTGGTGAGGGCCACCGTGAGGTCGCCGTGCACGCTCAGCGTGGCGGCCGTCCCGGTCAGGGTCAGCCCGCCGGGTTCTGACTCGAGCAGTCCCGGCCAAGGTGCGGTGAGGATCAACGGTGCCGCCGGCCACACCTGCACGCCGGTGGGCACGGTCTCCGGTGAGGTCTCGCTCAAGATCGCCGAACGGGTCAACCGGGGCTGGCCGAACACGGTGACCGCCGCGCTCGCCCCGTCCGCGAGGGCGGCCCGGGCCAGGCGCTCCTCGCAGTCCGGCTCGCACCACATCCCACCGTCCATCGCATCGGATTCGGTCGAGAGATCCAGATGGACCAGTCCGGCCGTGTCGGCGATCAGGGCAACGTCGCCAGTGATCTGTTCGCTCTCGTCCGCGAGGTGAAGGCCGTCGCGGATCTGTGCGGTCATCACCTCGGCGGGCAGGGCCGTGGCGCGTTCGAAGATCCGCCACTCGTGTTCGAGCGCGGCGCGTGCATAGGAATTGCCGGCGTCGATGCTGCTCTGGTGCACACCGCTGACTACCAGCACCGCGGCCCGCAGTACGACCAGCGGCCACAGCGCCTCCACTTCGGCGGGACTCAGCGGGCGCACCGCGTGGAATGCGGCGATCGCCGGCAGCGTGGCGGCGGGTTCGCCGCCCTCATGGCGCAGCACCGCGGAGACCGTGACGGCCAGTTCGGCCACCGTCCAGGACCGCGTCAGGTCGCCGAAGTCGATCAGCCCGTCCGGCAGTCCGCCGGCGCCGCACACCACGTTGTCGTCGGTGATGTCGCCGTGGATCACCTGCACCGGCAGATCGGCGGCGATGTCGGAGACCGTCCGCCAGGCGGACGCCACCGCGGCCTGGACGGCATCCCGGCGGTGGGCGTCGGCGAGGTGGTCGGCGAGCACCTCCACGGTGCGCTGGGAGTGGCGCAGGTCCCACTGCAGTACCCGTTCGACCCCGGGGTGGGAGAAGCCCGCCAGCGCCCGGCAGGTCCGGCCGGCCAGCTCACCGAGTGCGGCCACCCGCTGCGGTCGCAGGTATCGGTCACCGCTCAGCGACCCGCCCGGGAGGTAGGTCAGGATGCGGGCGAAGAGCCTCTGGTCACCGCCGACCTCGGCGATCGGGTGGGTTCCGGGCAACTCGATGTTGCGCGCGGTTCGCAGACCCTCGCCGGCGGCGACGAACGCGGCGGCGGCGTCCTGGGCCTCAAGCTCGGCGAGGCTGAAGGCCGGGTTGGCGATCTTGAGCACCCCGACCGGCTGCCCCGCGTGGTCGTGCAGCAGGAAGTTCGCATCCTGCTGGCTGCCGAGTTCGGTGACGGCGGCCTGTAGGCCAAAGTGATCCGCGGCGATGGTGCGGGCCTCTTCGGGGCCGACGGCCGGTATCGGCAACTCGGACGTCGCGAAGAAGTCGAACAGGGCCACGACCGGTAAAGATACCGTGGAACCATGCGCGCTCTGTTGATCGTGGACGTCCAGAACGACTTCTGCGAAGGGGGATCACTGGCCGTCGTCGGAGGCCGGTCGGTGGTGGGCAAGATCAACGCCCTGCTGGCGACGCCACACGGCTACGACCACATCGTCGCCACCCAGGACTGCCACATCGATCCCGGTGCGCACTTCTCCGATAATCCCGACTTCATCGACTCCTGGCCACGGCATTGCGTGGCCGGCACCCACGGTGCCGACTTCCATCCCGATCTGCACATCGAACAGATCGAGGAGGTGTTCCGCAAGGGTGCCTACGCGGCGGCCTACAGCGGGTTCGAGGGCACCGCCGACGGGGTGGGACTGGCACAGTGGCTGCGGGAGCGCGGAGTCGACGAGGTCGATGTGGTCGGTATCGCCACCGACTACTGCGTGAAGGCCACCGCGCAGGATGCCGCGGCGGCCGGTTTTGCGACCCGGGTGCTCGTGGATCTCACTGCGGGAGTGGCCGAGGAGTCGTCGGCTGCCGCGCTGGAACAGATGAGGGCGGCGGGCGTCGACCTGATCTA
This sequence comes from Mycobacterium sp., assembly GCA_021413425.1. Classification (GTDB taxonomy): domain Bacteria; phylum Actinomycetota; class Actinomycetes; order Mycobacteriales; family Mycobacteriaceae; genus Mycobacterium. The sequence continues at coordinate 492 of JAIOQK010000229.1, read as the reverse complement.
GGTGATGTCGATGCGCTTGCGGCGATACAGCGTTCCGGCCACCAGCAGGATCAGGCTGATCACCAGAATCGCGGTGGCCAGAACATTGATCTGCGGGGGCACCGCGGCCTTGGTGGCCGCGTTGACGTAGAGCGGATAGGTGACGGTGGAACCGCTCACGAAATAAGTGATGATGAAATCGTCCAGCGACAGCGCGAATGACAGCATGGCCGCCGCGACGATGCCCGGCACGATCAGCGGCAGGGTGATCTTGAAGAAGGTGCGGGCCGGGCTCGACCCCAGATCGAGTGAGGCGTCCTCCAGGGTCCAGTCGAATCCGCGGATCCGGGCGCGCACCGTCATCGCGATGAAGCTGATCTGGAACGCCACGTGCGCGATGATGACCGTCACATAGCCGGTGGCCCAGCCGAGGCCGAGGAACAGCGTCAGCAGCGATGCGCCCATCACCACCTCGGGGGAGGTGAGCGGCAGGATCATGAAGGTGTCCACCGC
>JAIOQK010000164.1 GCA_021413425.1 Mycobacterium sp. | reverse complement strand
GGGCGGTGTAGAGGTTCTGCAGGTAGGTCTGGGCGTTCGACGTGGGCTTGTACAGGTCGGGATCGGTCTTGGTTCCCAGTCCCTTCTCCAACTCCGGTCCGAACACCCCCGAGTAGTACCCGGCCACCGACTCCACTGCGCGAGGCGGCAGGGGCGTCTTCTGCAGTTCGGTGAATGCATCGGTGAAGTCCTTCACCGCAGTGATCGTCGCGCTGGAATGAGTCAGAACCGTCGACGCGTCGCTGATGTTCTCGAAGTAATTGCTGATCTCCCGATGCCTCGACTCGCGCAGTTGGATCAACCGCTGGTATTCGGCATCGCGCAGTGAGTTGGTACCGGAGACGTAGCCCAACGCCCCAGCGATGAGGACCGACAGCACGCTGACGGTCAACAACATGACCAGCAGCTTCGATTGAAAACCCAGCGACCGTAGAAGCTGGGTGGCGGAACGTCGGACCACGCGCTGACCCCGATTCGATGTTGCGGTGAACGGCCGCATCGTACCGAACCCGCGCTGTGGCAGACGCCGTAGGATCAGCGCGGTGACGGCCGACGATACCCCGTTATGGCTGTTCGCCGACCAGCTCGGCCCGCACTTTCACGGCGGTGACCATGCCCACCGCCCGGTGCTGCTGATCGAATCAAACGCAGCTCTGCGGCGGCGGCGCTACCACCGTCAGAAACTGCACCTCGTCATGTCGGCGCTGCGCCATGCCGAGGCTGACCTCGGCGAGCGGGCCACGCTGATCCGGGCCGACACCTACACCGAGGCTCTCGACGATTACGGACGCTCCGTGCTGGTCTACGAGCCGACCTCGCATGCCGCGGAGCGGTTCGTGCACCGGCTGCAGGGCCGGGGTGTCGTCACCGAGGTCCTGCCTACCCCGGCCTTCGCGTTGGCCCGCAGTGAGTTCAGCGGATGGGCCCGGGATCGGACCCGGTTCAGGCTGGAGGACTTCTACCGCGAGCAGCGGCGCCGGTTCTCCATCCTCATGGAGGGTGATCAGCCGGTCGGGGGCCGCTGGAACTACGACGCCGAGAACCGGGATCCGCCGCCGAAGGGCGAGACGAGGTTGAACGTCGAGGATCCGTGGTGGCCGCAGGAGGACGAGATCGACGCTGCGGTGCGGCGCGATATCGACGCCGCGGGCATCGACACCGTCGGCGCCGATGGACCGCGGTTGTTCGCCGTCACCCCGGATGAGGCCGCCTCGGCACTCGAACGGTTCATCAACCACCGGCTGGCCCTGTTCGGCCGCTACGAGGACGCCATCATGGGGCAGGACTGGGCGATGGCGCACTCGCTGCTGTCGGTGCCGCTCAATTTGGGTCTGCTGCACCCGTTAGACGCGGTGTCGGCAGCGGAGGCGGCCTATCGTGACGGTTCGGCGCCGCTGGCCGCGGTCGAGGGCTTCATCCGCCAGATCCTGGGCTGGCGTGAGTACATCTGGCAGTTGTACTGGCACTTCGGCACCGAGTACCGGACCAGCAACACGATGAACGCCCACACCCCGCTGCCGGACTGGTGGGCCGACCTGGACGCCGAGTCGGTCTCGGCCGAATGCCTGCGCGAGGCGCTGGCGGGGGTTCGCGACCGCGGCTGGGCGCACCACATCCAGCGGCTGATGATATTGGGCAACCATGCCCTGCAGCGCGGCTATCAACCGGCCGCCCTCAATGACTGGTTCGCCAGCACCTTCGTTGACGGATTTGCCTGGGTGATGCCGGCCAACGTGATCGGCATGAGTCAGCACGCCGACGGCGGCCGGATGGCCACCAAGCCCTATACCTCCGGCGGGGCGTACATCAACAAGATGAGTGACCACTGCCGTTCCTGCCGCTTCGACCCTAAAAAGCGCCTCGGCGAAGACGCCTGCCCGTTCACCGCCGGGTACTGGCAATTCGTTGACCGCCACTCCGATCTGCTGGCGGCCAACATGCGCACCGCAAGGGCGGTGTCCTCGATGCGCCGGCTTTCTGACCTCGACGCTGTACTCGACCAGGAGCGCAATCGCACCCAATTCTGAGTCGGACTGCAGAATTCGTGAAACAGCCCGGTTCCATCAGCCGATAAGCCCGGTGGAGCGTGCT
>JAIOQK010000163.1 GCA_021413425.1 Mycobacterium sp. | reverse complement strand
CCTTCAACCTCGGTCAACACGATCCGGCTACCGGGGCGCAGCCCGAGACGCTCGCGGACTTCCTTGGGAACGACGACCCGCCCGCCGGCATCGATGGTTGCTAGCATGGTTTGACCATACCATCGACGGCTCAAGCTGCAGATTGATGGCCGAGACGTCGGTCTCCGGGTCGTACGGCCTAATCAGTTCGGGCGCTTGAGCAGATTGCCGCGGCGTGCGTAATGGTCTCGGGCGGTTCACTTCCAGGCAGCCCAACCAGCTCCCATGGCCGCTGCGACGGAGGTGACGCGCCCCATCTACACGGTGACGGGCGTGAACCGCGCGGCGCCCGGAACGGGCGTGCGACGGCTGGTCGAGAAGTCTGTCGTGGTCAAGTCCACCACGTACGGCACAGGATCGCCGATCGTTCGGTAGCCGTACCGGCGGTCGGTGAGATTGCACACCGTCACCCAGCTTGTGACCTCGTCAACCACCTGACCAGGCTTGAACTCCTCGGTGATAATGCCCGCCGGGATGTCGAAGCTGTTGATCACGTGCAGGCATGCCGATTCGGCAGTCGCGGCATCGGCGGGCTCGTCGATGAGCAGCACCAGCGCGGCCGCACGTACGAATCGTGAGGGCGGGGTGTAATCGCCGGGCAATCCCCGCAGTCCGCCGCCCTGCCCCAGCGGGTGAAGGGTGCTATCGCCCACCGTGGTGGTGGGATTGACCGCCGAGATGCCCACGTAGTTGCGCAGGTTGGTGATGTGCCAGTCGAGGAACGGCCCGTTAGTGCCCACCCCAGTGGGGTTGTCGACGATGCTCATTCCCTCGGGACGGAATTCGATGGCCGCCGAGCCCGTGGCGTCGTGCAGCAGGAAGTGCAGCGGCGGACTGAACCCCAAGCCCGGGTCAACGCCCACCACGTTCATGTCTGCCGCGGCGGCCTTGGCCTCCGCAACGTTCTTGCAGGTACCCAGCAGGTAGGCGATGACATCCATCTCGCCGATGTCGTTGCCCGCGCCTGTCGGCTCCGCGTAGTCGCAGAACCCGGCCATGTATAGCGCGTGAGCACTCAGTCCCTCAGTGTTCATGCCGTCTGCAAGAAGCCCGTCACCCCAGGCACCCATGCCGAGGATGCCGCACTGCGGCGTCCAGGCGATACCGTTCTTCACCCCGGCAGACGTACGCGGCAGCCCCGCCGCCACAACCTGGACCTCCCACGGAATGAGGTCGGGAAACTCCATGGTGCGCCCCACCACAACGGTGCCGTCCGCGGCCGGCTTGATCTTGAAGTTGGTGCACATGCGATCACTCTAGTGATTCCGCCGCCCCTGGCTTCCAATCTTCTTCGCCACGGAAAGCGGAATTCCGCCATCGAAAAGCGGAACCTACAGCAGCAGCGCGGAGCGGCGCTCAGTTGTAGGTTCTCGAATCCCACTTCATATCGCAGTCTTCTGACCTCGGCGTCTCCAGTTTGTCTCACGTCGTTTCATACGCGGTTTGTCTCACAGACCGTTCCATTTCCTAGCGGCTGGGCGGGGTTCGCCAATCTCGGGTGCTCGCTGTGCGTCCGCTGTAGCTTCTGGCTCAAACATTCGAGTTGCGACAATCACGAGGAGTAGCGCAATGACCCAGGGTTCCGGAACCAACCCGCTGTCGGGCGCATCGGGTGCCGCCGGAAGCACGAACTTCAACGTGACCGACCGGGTGGCACTCACTCAGCTGATCCACGCCTACGCCATTGAGGTGGATCGCTTCAACATCGACGGGTGGTTCGCGCTCTTCACCGATGACGCGGTGTTCTCGGTCGGCATGCCGGGCATGACACCGGTTGAGCAGACCGGCGAAGTGTTTCGCAGTTTCTGGCGCAAGCGCTTCGGAGATTTCGAGCGCAGCGGCAACCGGCGCAAACACCTGATTTCCAACATCCTGTTCGTCGAGCAGACCGATTCCACTGCACACGCCGTCATCAGCGGGCTTATCACCAATGCCAAAGACGGCAGGACTTTCTCGGTCGTCTCGGGGGTGGACTACGAGGGCTGGTTCGTGAAGAAAGACGCTGTCTGGCTCATCAATCGGTGGAGCGACCTGCCGGATGTGAATTTCGAAGGCGGGCAGTGACTTAAAGGGACCGTGTTTCCAGCCAGGCGTGGATGCGCTCAGCGACAGCGTCCCTCTGAGGCTCAACCATCATGTCGTGTCCCATCTCGGGAAAGATCTCCGCGGTGGTGCCATACGCGGTTGCCGTCGCCCGCACTTCCGCAGGGGTGAAGGTTCCGTCGAGCTCGGCGCCCAGAACCAGTAGCGGCGTCGACACCTGAGCTGGTCGGGGGCGGGCACGAAAGGGCATATCCACAAAGAGGGCTCGTTGGCTCTCTGGCTGAAAACGAGCGAGATAGCGCACGACGTCTGCCTCCGGAGTCCCCGGCGAGAACATCGACTCCCTCGCCCGAGCAGGGGTGTCGAGGTTATGCATGGTGTAGCCGGTGAGTGCCCCCTTCACTGCGCGCCAGGGGTGTCGCCTCACATAACGCAGCACGGCGGGGCCACCTCCCCCCGCCGGAGCCGAAGCCATCAGAACTCCGGCGGGTGCTGCGTTGGATTCCAGGTACTTTTGGACAACCAGACCGCCCATCGAGTGGCCGATCACGACGGGCCGGTTGGGCAGATCGTCGGCAACCGACTTCACATCCTCGACATAGTCGGCGATCGAACAGCCGCGCAGCGGTCTTGGTGTCGGGCTTTTTCCATGCCCCCGAAGGCTCACGGCCAGAGCCCGATAGCCCCTGTCGGCAAAAAAGTCGAGGAAGTACTCGTCCCAGCACCAGGCACCATGCCAGGCCCCGTGGACGAAGAGCAGTGGTGTCGGATGCGATTCGCTTGATGATCCCTTCTCGATCACCTCGAGCATGAGCCTGTCCTCCCCCGCGTTTGGAATGCCCTGGAGAATATCGCCGCCCGTTCGCCGATCCGCAGGTTTTCGACCTGAAACGTACCGAACCGCCCATCCCTACCCTGCTGAACCTAGCCATCACCAAGGCCAAGCTAGCCTACGGACCGGCAATCGTCAGCGACCCGAACAACGCCATTGACCATCTGCGGGACAACCCGCATGGCCTCGACGACTGCATGCGCGAGTTGCAACTGTGCGACACCCCGAAAGCGGTCCTTTGGGATCGCATCAACGCCTGAGCCCGTGACCGCGGCCGCAGCCGCCGGAAACAAGTGTGTAGTAGTAGAACAGTCGCTACTGCCGCGCCATGTTCGTGAAACGCGACAGATGAAGCTGATGCGCGACAGTGATCGTCTTCGTTGGACCGTTGCGGTGCTTGCCCAGGATCAGGTCGGCCTCGCCGCCACGCGGATCGTCCCGCTCGAAGGCATCGGGCCTGTGCAGCAGGATGACCATATCCGCATCTTGTTCCAAACTGTTATGGACTGAAATCCCCTGTGCCACAAAGTTATGCGTGCCGGATACGGTGCCGTCGTACACATCGTGCTCGCCGATGCTTGTGATCTCAATGACCCGGTCCCAAAACACATCGTTGGTCGCGAGGTCGTGAAGCTCGACGTCCTCGAGGACAGCGGCAGCGCGATGCAGGCGGGATCGACTCGGCGCGTGTTTCCACATGGTTGATAAGCGGAACTTGATTCCCATCGCGGCAGCGAAGTCGCGATTGGTCAGCCCCTTCCTGTCGACTGCCGCACGAACAGCGCCCCACACAGCGGTAGGCACAATATCCGAACCGGGTCGTCGTCCCCGCGAACTAAGTTCCTGGAGTACTGCGTCCGCAGCTTTGCCTCGGTCACCGTGGACTCCAACCTTGGTAAGGAAGGCCGTCTGATTCTCGGCACGATCAATCCAAAGCTGCCAAGAGTCTCGGTACCCGGTCTTGCGCGTCTTGATGATGCGGCTTTGTACCCCCAGCCGCAAAAGCAACTGCATCACATCGTCGACGAGTTGTCGGCTGCTGGACGCATAGTAAATGCGGCCCATTTGAAGTTTTCCGTCCCAGCGCACCGACCCGTCCGTCGCCCACAGATGCCGCAGGAACAGCGCTACCTGATCGTTCGGCAGCGCGAACACCTCTAGCGGTACGAACTTCTCATAACTGCGCTTACCGAACAAGCCCAACCGATCCAGCCAGGCGGCGATCGGATTGCGCTTACCGTGAGTCAGTTGGTAAGGCGCGGGCAGCCGCAGCGTGGTCACCCGGGCGGCCGGGTAGTCATCACGCACGGCGGTGATCCCGAAGTGGGTGGCCGCCTGCGTCACGGCGGTCAGGTTCTCCTCGTCGATGCTGGCGTAGCGGATCGGCTGGCGTTTGACGCACGATCCGTCGCCGATCATGTGCGCCAACATGATGACTTCGGAATCGGCCATCCGCTGGGTCTGCACCGGCTCGGGAACGCGCCGCGGCACCGCCACCCGGTCACCGACGCTCAACTCGCCCAACGGAGTCCAACCGTCGAACGTCATGAAGGGGTGGTTGGCGGTGGCCTCCACCTCGCGGCCTGACGCGAGCCGCAGGGTGAACACCTCCTTGCGGCCGCTGGGGAAGACGTTCGACATGGGCCGGGCCACCATGCGCTTGCGCTCGTCGAGCGACCACACCAGTGGCCGCTCACCGGTGCGCATCAGCTCACCGAAGCTGACCTCGGCTCCGGTGTCGGCCCGCAGAATCCGGGTGTTGGCGGTCAGGCATCCCGACTCACGAAGGTCAGACACCATCGGCTTCTTGTCGGTGCGCTGTTCGGGCCCGCGGTTGAGCTGGCTGATCGCCACTACCGGAACCTCGAGTTCTTTGGCGAGCAGCTTGATGTTGCGGGAGAACTCCGAGACTTCCTGCTGGCGTGACTCGAACTTCTTGCCTGAGGTCATCAGCTGCATGTAGTCGATCACGATGAGTCGCAGGTCGGACTTCTGGCTCAGCCGTCGCGCCTTGGCCCGGATCTCCATCATCGTCAGGTTCGGTGAGTCGTCGATGTACAGCGGCGCTTCGCTGTTCTCACTCATCCGCCGGGCCAGCCTGGTCCAGTCGTCGTCACTCATCCGGCCCGAGCGCATGTCGGCGAGCTTGATCTTGGCCTCCGCCGACAGCAGCCGCATGACGATCTCGGACTTGCTCATCTCCAGCGAGAAGATGACGCTGGCCATCCGGTTCTTGATGGAGCACGACCGCATGAAATCCAATCCGAGGGTCGATTTTCCAACCCCGGGCCGCGCCGCGACGATGATCATCTGTCCCGGATGCAATCCGTTGGTGACCTCGTCGAGTTCGGTGAAGCCGGTCGGCACCCCGCGCGAGAGTCCACCGCCGGAGGCGATCGCGTCGATCTCGTCCATGGTCGGTTGCAGCAGCGTCTCCAAGGCGACGAAGTCCTCGGAGGTGCGCCGCTCGGTGACGTCGTAGATCTCCGCCTGGGCGCGGTCGACGATCTCGTCGACGTCGGCTCCCTCGGCGCCGGCGTAGCCGTACTGCACCACCCGGGTGCCGGCCTCCACGAGGCGGCGCAGCAGCGCCTTCTCGGCGACGATGCCCGCGTAGTAGCCGGCGTTGGCGGCGGTGGGCACCGTGGAAATCAGGGTGTGCAGATACGGGGCGCCGCCGATGCGGCGCAGCAGCCCGCGGCGATCCAACTCCGCGGAGACCGTCACCGCGTCGGCGGGCTCACCGCGGCCGTACAGGTCGAGGATCGCGTCGTAGACGTTCTGGTGGGCCGGGCGGTAGAAGTCCGACGGGCGCAGCCGCTCGAGCACGTCGGCGATGGCGTCCTTGCTCAGCAGCATCCCGCCCAGTACGGACTGCTCTGCGGCGAGGTCCTGGGGGGGCTGGCGACCGAAATCCTCCGGCGGCGCGGGAGAATCTGTTCCCTGCGCTCCGAGGTCATCGACTACCGCCATCGGGCTGCCCCGCCTCCTTCACCACACGCGCCCAGTATTCGAACGCAGGTTCGACCCATCAGGACATCACCATAAGTGCGAACACCGACGAGATAGCGTCGCCAACCGGTCCTTCAACGATGCCGAGGGGAACGCTAGACGTTGCTGGAAGCAGAACAAACCAGGGTTGTGCATCAACCTGTTGATGGCCTGTGCACAGCTGGGGGCAACCGTGTTGGCGGGTTGGGGAGAACCTGTGGATCACTGTGTTTTTGTCGGATATTTCTCCACCTAAGGGCAGAATAACGTGGGTGTGAGCCTGTGGATGGGAAGTGCCCCGGCGTGTTGGCCCGGGTTGCGGTTCCGGGCGTGTTGGATTTCGCTTACCCAAGCAAGGGGTTAACAGCCGGTTACGTTAACTGCTGTCCCACCAGCCCGCCGGGTTCGCCCCAACGGAAAATCCCCGGGCGCGGCCGGCGGCGGCCACTACCCGGGGATTTGTCGGCTTTCGTTCTAGTGCTGCCCGACGATGTCCAGCGTGATCGTCGCGTCGACCTCGGGGTGCAGGTGGACGGCCACGGTGTGGCTGCCGGTCTCCTTGATGTGGGCCTTGGGCAGACGCACCGACCGCTTGTCGAGGTTGGGGCCGCCGGCCTTCTTGACGGCGTTGACGACGTCAGCGGCGGTCACCGACCCGAACAGCTTGCCGGCGTCGCCGGCGGCTTTCATCGGCAGCGGGATCGCGCCCAGGGCGTCGATGGCGGCCTTGATCTCGTCGGCGTGCTCGCGGTCGCGAACGGTCTTGGCCTCGCGCGAACGGCGGATGTCGTCGGCCTGCTTCTGCGCGCCGCGGGAGGCGACGATCGCCAGACCGCGGGGCAGCAGAAAGTTGCGTCCGTATCCGTCCTTAACCTCGACGGTGTCGCCGGCCTCGCCCAGGTGGTCGACCTCAGCGGTGAGGATCAGCTTCATGGGTGTGCTCCTTAGCGGGTGGCCGACGTGAAGGGCAGCAGTGCGACCTCACGGGCGTTCTTGACGGCGATGGCGATGTCCCGCTGGTGCTGGACGCAGTTGCCGGTCACCCGGCGGGCGCGGATCTTGCCGCGCTCACTGATGTAGGTGCGCAGCAGCGAGGTGTCCTTGTAGTCGATCGTCTGCAGCTTGCCCTTCTTGGAGCAGAAGACGCACTTGCGTGCCTTGATCGGCTTGTCCGGCGCCGGACGGCGCTTGGTGGGTTTGGCTTTCATCTCTTACGTCACTTTCGTTCTCGTGTCGCGTGCCGCAGCACACGTTGGTTTGGTCAGAAAGGGGGCTCGTCGTCACTGCCGCCGAAGGATCCCGACGCAGGCGCGCTGCCCCACGGGTCTTCCTGCGAGTCGCCGCCGGCCGCGGCTTTGGAACCGCCGCCTCCGCCACCGCCACCGCCACCGCCACCGAAGCCGCCACCGCCGCCACCGCCGCGAGAGGCCTTGGTGACCTTGGCGGTCGCGTAGCGCAGTGACGGGCCGATCTCGTCGACCTCGAGCTCCACCACGGTGCGCTTCTCACCCTCGCGGGTTTCGAAGGAGCGCTGCTTGAGCCGGCCGCTCACGATCACCCGCGAGCCGCGGGTCAGGCTCTCGGCCACGTTCTCAGCGGCCTCGCGCCAGACGTTGCAGCGCATGAACAGCGCGTCAGCGTCCTTCCACTCACCGCTCTGGCGATCGTAGATACGCGGGGTGGACGCCACCGTGAAGTTGGCCACGGCAGCACCCGACGGGGTGAACCGCAGTTCGGGGTCGGCGGTCAGGTTTCCGACGACGGTGATGATCGTGTCACCAGCCACTAGGTCCTCCTGGGTTTAGCGAGCGCTGGGTTAACGAGCGCTGGGTTGACGAGTCGCAGTGTCGCGAGCCTACGTACGAGCTCCGACGTTTCGCGGCGGTTCGTCAGTGCTTGTCGGTCCGCATGACCTTGGTCCGCAGGACGGACTCGTTGAGATTGAGCTGACGATCCAGCTCGGACACGGTGGCCGGCTCGGCCTTGACGTCGACGATCGCATAGATGCCCTCGGCGTGCTTGGCGATCTCGTAGGCCAGCCGGCGACGGCCCCAGATATCGACCTTGTCGACCGTTCCGCCGTCGCTGCGGATCACGTTGAGGAACGTGTCCAGCGACGGTGCAACGGTGCGCTCATCAAGAGTGGGGTCGAGAATGACCATGATTTCGTATGGACGCATGGAAACCTCATCACCTCCTATGGTCGTGTGCGGCCACGCCCGGATGGCGTAGCAGGAGGGTCGCCTGCGTCGGCAACCCGCTCAGGTTACCGGAGCGGGTGCTGATCAGCGAAATCAGTCGCGCTGGCTGAAGTACTCGAACGCCAGCAGGCGGGTCGCCTCCGAGGCTTTGTCCAGCGCCCCGGAATCGAACGGCGGCTGCGGGTCGTACTCGATCATCAGCTGGCTGGCCTCGGCGGCTTGGCGGTCGACGAGCAGTTCGACCAGTCGCAGCGCCATGTCGATCCCGCTGGAGACCCCCGCGGCGGTGATGATGCGCTGCGGCAGATGCTCGACCACCCGCTGCGGGGTGAAGGTTGCGCCGAGTGGCCCGAGGAAATCCGCGGCACCCCAGTGCGTGGTGGCCGTCAGCCCGTCGAGCAGTCCGGCGGCGGCAAGCACGAGGCTGCCGGTGCACACCGAGGTGGTGAACAGGGTGTGCTCATGAGCCCGGCGCACCCACTCGAGCACCACCGTGTCGGTCATCAGGGCGCGGGTGCCGACACCGCCGGGGAACAGCAGCACATCCGGGCGGGGCACCTCCTCGAACGTGGCGTCGCGGATCAGGCCGAGCATTCCGTTATCGGTGCGCACCTCGCCACGGGTGTGTCCGACGAAGACCACGCCGATACTGGGCACCCGTTGCAGCACCTCATAGGGCCCGATCCCATCAAGCGCCGTGACGCCCGGAAACAAGGCGATCGCCACCTGCATCCCGCACCTCCTTGCTACGACGCGGCCGCAGCCGCTGGGCCTGCTGACGACGCGGCCGCAGCCGCTGGGACCACCACCGCGGGAAGTCGTCGGCTGCCGCGTCGAACACCCCACCGGACGGGTCGTCAACACCGTCGCGGCGCACCAGATCCTCGCCTGGACGGTAGATCTGGCGCACGACGAGCACCACCAGTGCCAGCACGGCGATGTCACGCAGCAGAACCGTGGTGGTGAACCACTGCTCGGGCAGGCCTTTGTTCTGCGCGCCGAAGAGATACAGCATTCGGGGCACCCACACCAGCGCGTCAATGGTCATCCAGGCCAACAGGATTCGGCGGTGTGGCAGCGCCAGCACCGCCAGCGGCACCAGCCACAGCGAGAACTGCGGACTCCACACCTTGTTCACCAACAGGAACGCTGCGACCACCAGGAATGCCAACTGCGCGACCCGGGGTCTACGCGGCGCGGTGAGCGCGATGTAGGCGATCCCAGCGCAGCAAGCCAGGAATGCCACGGCCACAACGGCATTGAGCACAACCGGCGGCTGCCAGAAACCGAGGTTCGGGTCGAACCCCCGCCAGCCGGTGAAGGACTTGACGACGTTGTAGAGCGAATCCATATCGGCGGTGCGCCGGGTATTGAGCCGGAAGAACTCCGACCACCCCCGCGGATATACCAGCATCACCGGGGCGTTGATGGCGAACCAGGTGAGCACCGCCACCGCGGCGGTGCGCGCCACGTCGGCCAGACGGCCGGTGCGCACAGCGAGCAGCAGCAGTGGCAGCAGCAGCAGCAGCGGGTAAAGCTTGGCGGCCACCCCCATGCCGAGCAGCACCCCGGCCAGCGTCGGCCGGCGCCGCGCCCACGCCAGCAGGGCACCGGTCGCCAAAGCCGTTGCCAGAGCATCGAAGTTGGTGAAGGCCTGGAAGATCAGGATCGGCGAGGCGGCCACCAGCGCGGCGTCCCAGATTCGCCGGCCGGCCAGGCGAGCCGTCGCCCACACCGTCGCCAGCCAGGCCAGCGCCAGACCGAAGGCGGCGATGTTGAAGAACATCACCACCTCGGCCACCCCGGTCAGCACCGGCCATGCGGTGGATTTCGCCACCGCGGTGTAGGTCTTGGCCAACGACATCGCCGCGTACTGGTAAAGGCCGGTCAGCACCGGATACTCCATGTAGCGCACCGCGGGCGTGCCGTCGTACCGGGTCTCCGGCCGGCCCTCGGCGTCCACCTCGAGCCAGCTCGACTTGTAGGGAAACTTGCCCTGGCTCAACAACTCCGCGCCGTAGAGCGGCACGGTGTCGGAATAGCACAGCTCGTAATAGGCGCGCTGGTTGTCCCAGTTGGCCACCCGCTGATCCGGCATTCCGGTTCCGGTGGTCTGCAGGCACGGCGACTTCGTGGTCCAGCCCAGCGCCAGCAGCGCCAGCGCGAGTAGGAACATCACCCGGACCGGCGTGAGGATCCGGGTGCGGCCGATCAGTGCGTGCCGTCCCACCGGGCCGCCGACGGTCTCCGAGAGCGCCGCGCCGATCGCGTCCGTGCGGCTGGGCAGGTCGCGCTCGTGGTCGCTGCGCAGATCGTCGGCGAGCGGGAACGGCGAGACCGTGGGGCGGGCCGTCACGGGGGCGGCGGCGGGGCGACCGGGGCGGGCTCCGGAAGCGGGGGCGGCAACGGCGCGGGCGGGGGCAGCGCCTCCGGCGGAGGCGGCGGCGGAGGCGGCGGGGGCGGCAGTGGGATGGTCACACCCGGCAGCACCTCGATACCCGTCGGCGGCGGCGGGGGCAGCGGCGGCAGGCCGTCGGGGGGCAGCGGGATCGACGGCGACGGGCGCACCGGTGCCGGCGGCGGGGGCGGCGGCGCGGGGACGCCCGCGTACCCGCCGACCTCGGTCGGGGTGGGGAAGGACTCGAAGTCGGTGCCCTGCAGGGCGCCGTCCATCGTGGCCTTCCAGATGTCAGCGGGCAGCCCGGATCCGTAGACCGATCCTCCCCAACTGTTCACCAGCGGTTTGTCGCCCAGGACGGTGCCCACCCAGACGGCGGTGGACAACTGCGGGGTGTAGCCGACCATCCACGCGTCGCGGTTGGCGCCGGTATCGCCGAGTTGGTGGGTGCCGGTCTTGGCCGCCGCCGGCCGTCCGCCGGACAGCGTGTGCCCGTTGGAATACGCCGGGATGGGCGCCATCGCGGCGGTGACGTTGTCGGCCACCGCCTTCTCGATGCGGCGCTCGCCGGAGTTGTCCTCACCCGCGGCGTCGAAGAGCACCTCGCCCTGGGCATTGACGACCTTCTGGACGAAGCGCGGGGCGTGATAGATC